>CAMPHP010000020.1 GCA_946885925.1 uncultured Litorilinea sp. | reverse complement strand
AGTCTCCCGGCAGAGCCAAATCACATCGGGCAGATCCAGGCGCGTGTGTACGTCAAAGGTAATTTCAATATCGTCGCCGACTGCCTCACGCACGGCATAAAACTGCTGGATTGCGGTCTTCACCGATTGGCGCGGCTCCAAAATATTACCATCTTGGGGCAATCCCCAGCGCACAAATTTCCAGCCCTCCTCTTTGGTTTGCAAGCAGGATTCGACCAGAGGAGTAATTTCTAACGCATGACCGACATTGTGGGGATAGCAGACAACTTTATCACGTACGCGCCCGCCCAGCAGTTCATAGATTGGCACCCCCAGCGCTTTCCCTTTAATATCCCATAGTGCGATGTCAATGGCTGCCATCGCCGAGGTAAGAATGCGTTGGGCTGGGAAGAAGCCGCCACGGAAGAGCACTTGCCAGATATGCTCGATACGACCTGGATCTTGGCCGATGAGCAATGGTTTGAAATGCTCAATTGCACCGGCAACTGCCAATTCTCGACCCGTGATACCGGCTTCACCTACGCCGTAGATACCTTCATCAGTATCTACAACAACAAACAAATAGTTGCGTGACCCGCCCCAAACGGGATAGGTTTCAATATTGGTGATCTTCATGGGAACAATCTCCCCTTCCTGCTGGAAGGTAATGATGGAAAAGTTGAGGAGGAAAATTGATGATTGGTTGGGTAGCGTAACGCCGCGCGGCGTCCTCCCCATTCTACTCGATTCTCCAGCCATCACCAATCCATCACCTAAAGATGGAGTACAGTTCTCATGATATTGACCGTACGACTATCAACTTGGTGTAATACCAGAAGAGCGTCCGGTCTACTCTAAATAAACAAGCGGATAGACTAGTTTGTTCTAGAGCATCCGCACAGCGCTTCATTCGTCACGACGAATCAATAACTATTCAGGAGTGTTTTATGTCTTCAGCTACACAGCATACAGAAGTTCGTCCGGAGGATTATGTCAGTTCGAATTCGCGCCCATCCGATCTAAAGATCACCGACGTGCGCGTTGCCAGTCTAAAGGGTTTGCCCATGCGCGTTGCCGTAATCCGTATTGACACCAACCAGGGGCTGGTTGGCTACGGCGAAGTGCGCGATGGTGCCAGCAAAACCTATGCGCTCTTGCTCAAGAGCCGCCTTGTAGGCGAAAACCCTTGTAACGTTGACAAGGTATTCCGCAAGATCAAGCAATTCGGCCATCACGGACGTCAAGCTGGTGGTGTTTGTGGCATTGAAATGGCACTGATGGACTTGGCTGGCAAGGCATATGGCGTACCCGCCTATATGTTGGCTGGCGGCAAGTTCCGCGACCGCGTTCTCTGCTATTGCGACACTCCTTCTGTGCCAGATGGTAAGGCGATGGGCGAACGTCTCAAGGAGCGCATGGATCGCGGCTTCAAGTTCCTCAAGATGGATGTGGGTATTAGCCTGCTCAAGGGAATTCCTGGCACGGTTATTGCGCCGCCAGATGTCATCGAAACCCGCCATATCATGCATCCCTTTACCGGCATTCAAATTACACAAAAAGGGATTGATGTTTTGTGCGAATATGTCGGTGCCGTGCGTGATGTGATTGGCTATGAAGTCCCCCTCGCCGTAGATCACTTTGGTCATATCGGCCTCGAATCCTGCATCCGCCTGGGCAAGGCACTTGACCAGTTCACGCTAGCCTGGTACGAAGACATGATTCCGTGGCAATTCACCAACCAGTGGCGCACACTCACCGATTCAGTTGACACGCCAACCTGCACAGGTGAAGATATCTACCTCAAGGAAGGCTTTCTCCCCCTGCTGCGTGAACGCGCCGTAAGCATCATTCACCCCGACCTGGCAAGCTCCGGCGGCATCCTGGAAACCAAGAAAATCGGTGACATTGCCCAGGAATATGGTGTGGCAATGGCTATGCACATGGCGGCTTCGCCCATCTGTGCCCTCGCCAATGTCCATTGTGCCGCGGCAACAGAAAACTTCCTCGTGTTGGAGAATCACTCGGTAGATGACCCGCGCTGGAGCGAGCTCGTCAAGGGTCTTCCCAGCCCGTTGATCCAAGATGGCTTCATCCAAGTACCGGAGACCCCGGGCCTAGGCTTCACGGATATCAACGAAGATCTGATGCGTGAATACCTGGACGCGGACGATCCAGACTTCTTCGGCCCCAGCGACCATTGGGACAAAGAATATTCACATGATCGTCTCTGGAGCTAGTGTTTTCACAACTCTCTAGAAAATAGCAAGGCGCGGCCTTTTAGGCCGCGCCTCACTTTAGTTCGCAATTAAGTTCATCGTTGTGTTTACAGTTTGCAATCACCACGCAGGGGAACAAACATGCAACATACCTACCTTGGTCGCACTGGCCTCAAAGTAAGCCGGCTTTGTTTGGGTACTATGAACTTTGGCACATATACCAGCGAAGCAGACAGCCATGCCATTCTTGACCGTGCCCTGGAAACCCATGTGAACTTCATTGACACCGCAGACCGCTATGGCCGCGATGTCAGCATGGGATTTACCGAGGAGATCATCGGGCGTTGGCTGGCGCAAGGTGGTGGTCGCCGTGACCAGATTGTCCTCGCCACCAAGGTTTATGGCGCAATGGGTGAAGGAGTCAATGACCGCGGCCTCTCTGCTTATCATATCCGTAAAGGGTGCGAAGATAGCTTGCGCCGTCTGCAAACGGATCACATAGACCTCTATCAAATGCACCACGTGGACCGGCATACGCCCTGGGAGGAGATCTGGCAGGCGATGGAGCAGCTGGTGCGCGAGGGCAAAGTGATCTATGTAGGCAGCAGCAACTTTGCCGGTCTCCACATTGCCCAAGCTCAATTCGCCGCTGAAAAGCGCAACTTCCTAGGGCTGGTCTCCGAGCAGAGTCTTTATAATCTGAATGCCCGTACCGTCGAACTGGAGTTGATTCCGGCCTGTCGCGCCTTTGGATTAGGCTTGATCCCGTGGAGCCCGCTGGCAGGTGGCTTGTTAGGAGGGGCGCTGCAAAAGGCTGCCGCAGGTCGTCGCGCCAACGAACGCAGCCAGGCCACGATCGAAAAGCATCGCAGCCAGCTTGAAGCCTACGAAGCGCTCTGTGCCGAAATTGGGGAAACTCCGGCCAACGTTGGATTGGCATGGTTGCTCCACAACCCTGTCGTCACCGCACCCATCATCGGCCCGCGCACCATGCAGCAATTTGAAGAAAGCCAGCGCGCAGTGGAAATCAAACTCAGCGACGATGTGTTAGCGCGCCTTGATGAAATTTGGCCCGGCCCCGGTGGGGAAGCACCTGAAGCCTACGCCTGGTAAGCCGTAAGAACGATAAGCATCGCATCAACTCTTGAGTCATCCTCAACGATTGTCTGAACGATTGTCTGGCTGAACTGTCTGGAAAGGCTGCCCCTCATGTCTGCTCCATTGCGCGTCGCCATAATCGGCACGGCCCGCCGCTCCGATTATCTCTATGGCCCCATCGTACATGCCCTGCCCGAGCAAGTGGAACTGGTTGCCGTCTGGGGGCGCAGCAAAGATTCCGCACAACGTCTCGGTAAAAGCCTGGGCGTACCTGCTTACACGAATCTGGATCAACTGATCCGCGAGACAACGCCCCAAATCGGCATTGTCTCGGTCAATTACAATGCCAATGGCGAAGTCGGGCTGATGGCTGCGGAGGCAGGGCTGCATCTGTTGCTAGAGACACCAATCGCCCACAAACTGAGCGAAGCCGATGCCATCATCCAAGCCGCAGCCCAGCGCGGGCTGCACATCGAAATCGCAGAACAATTCCACCGTCGCCCGCTAGAGCAGATCAAGTTAGCCTTGCTTGCCTCTGGTCTCTTTGGACAGGTCTATTCATCCTTTAACGACTTTGCCGGACATGGCTATCATGGTGTGAGTGTCATGCGCAGCTATCTAGGCTTTGATGCCCAACCTGTCAAAGTGACTGGGCTGGTGCGCCAATATGAGTTGGCAGAGCATTGGTCGCGCATCAGCAACAAAACTGCACCTCGGCCCGAAACCCAAGAGCATGGTCTTGTAGAGTTCTCCGATGGGCGTATCGGCGTTTTTCACTGGACAAATGTTGGCTATGACTCGCCCCTACGCTGGTGGCGCAGCAGCCGCTTCTTGGCGGAAAAAGGCATGGGGATCACCGTGGGGGTAGGGCTAGACGTTGAGGAACGATTGAGCCTGTTGGCCCCTGGCGGCGAGGCTCCGCGCTTCATCCATATCGAGCGGCGTTGGGAGCGAGTGGACGGTGGTGCGCTGGTGGCAATGGTGGCGCATACGGGTGATCCCGATCTACCAATCGTGAGTTGGGAGAACCCCTTCCGGCCAGCACATCAGGGTCACGGTCCCCAATGGCACGATGATGAGATTGGTGTAGCAGGCTGCCTGCTCAGTTTAGTGGAGGCGGTACGCACAAACACATCCCCCAGCTATGGCCCACAGCAGGGACGTATGGATCAAGAGCTAATTGTAGCTATCCGCATGTCATCACAGCAGGGTGGCACACCCATCCAACTACCGCTAGATCCGGCAGCACAAACCGTATAAGCAAACAGACAACCTCTGAAGGCGCTTTGACAAGAGAGGATTCACTGGGACAAGCAACCTAGTTGCCGGAAAGCTGGTATACAGACGTGAGTTGAAGGCTATGCAGTCAAATTCTTAGCCTTCAACTCACGTACAGGCCAGATCGTCAATACAGCCAGAACGCCCACCGCGGCCCAACACCAAAAGGCCACATGATAGGCATCAATCGGATGGGCATAGTAATCGAGTGCCTCGGTCAGCACTACACCACCCCGCGTTGCGCCAATCACACTGCCAAAAAAGCGCACCATGCTATAAAGACCCGCTGCGGCCCCAGATCGATTGACTGGCACAGTGTCCATTGCCAAACGATGCAGGACAGCCAGCGACAGCCCTGCCGCACCCCCATGCGCCATAATGCCCAGCGCAGGCCCCCACAAAGGCACGCTTGGCGATAAGTTTGCCAAATAGACCATAATCAGGGCTTGAGCGGCGAAGCCGATCACCACAGGCCAACGACGGCTCCACCTGTCAGCCAGCCGCCCACCAAAACGCACATTGACCAAGAGCGCGCCAGCCTGTAGCGTAATAAAGAGGCCGATCTGTGTGCCAGAAATCCCGTATGTGTCCGCCAGATAAAGCGGGATCAGAAACCCTTCGCTGCTCATCAAAATCATGCGCAATCCCGCGGCCAGTGATGCGCGGCTGAAGTTGGGAATCGCAAACAGGTCCAACGGAATGAGCGGGTAGGTATGGCGGCGCTCCCACTGCCAGAAACCCAAGGCAAAAACCACGGTTGCCAGTGCCAATCGCCAATCCTGCAAAGGCTCAACGCCAGTGAGTGAACGGCTGGATAGATAGGCCACCAACATCACAATGGCTCCACTCAAGAGCGCCATGCCAATCCAGTCGAAATGGCGCAGGAAGCCTGGAGACGAGCGCGGTACGATCTTGGGCACATAGCCGCGCACCACCCACAATGCCACAACTGAAGCCAGCACCCCCGTCCAAAACATGGATTGCCAACCAAAGGTATCAACCAGAAAACCTCCCATAAAGGGAGCAATCATCCCTGTGGCTGGGCCCGTGGAACTCCATGTGGCAAGGGCGCGTCCGCGCGCCTTATCCGGGAACAACTCGGAAATCATGGCAATACAAAGCGGATTGACACCCGCGGTGCCGATGCCTTGCATCACACGCCCAAGGATCAAGTGCCCCAGCGTACTAGCCACCAAGCAGAGTGTCGTGCCAATGAAAAAGAGAATGATGCCGATGCTAAAGAGCCGCCGCTTGCCAAGACCATCCCCCAAACGTCCATACAAGGGCATAAACATCACAAAAGGGAGTGTATAGGCAGTCACCAGCCACGCAACCGTGTCCGCCTCTGCCATAAAGCTGTCACGAATGGCTGGCAGCGCCACGCCAAACATAGAGAGATTTAATACCGTCATCCCCATAGGCACCATGAGCCCAATCAGGATCTTACGAAAATCCCTATCGGGGATAGCTCCGGTTTCAATTTCTGCTGTTGCGCGCGGCCAAAGTCTATGCTGCACGGCACTAACCGCTTGGCGATAATCCATGAGTCCCCTATTCGTCTACTCCCGGCTTTTGGCACTAAATTCCCTATACAACTCATTCTACACCGACCCTCGCGCCTTCCCTATCCTGACCCCTTCTATCATCCGAAAAGGGAAATGCAAGCCAGCGGACTTGCGGAATGACGATGAAACGTTTGAGCAACGGCATATGAGGTATATAGAAGCAGGGAAGTTTGAGCACCGAGCGCGACAAAATCAGCAGCAGTCGTACCTAAGCTACGTAGAATGTAGGAGTATTAGATATACTTTGCATGCTAATGTATATCTCTAAACTATCTCCACAGAATCGCCATAGAATCAGAGGAGAATCAGAGAATTAGCTCGGCGCTATAGAAGCGTCATATCGACAAGAGTTGTAGTGCTCATGGAATCCACAAACGATTCTATAGACTACCGTATCGCAAAAAGGTAAACCATGAATTTTCTTGCGCGTCGAGTTCTAAGTTCGCTACCCGTTGCATTCGCAATGATCTTGCTGCTGTGCAGTGCACAATCTGCGTCGGCAGAAGATACCATCGTCATCACGCTTCCCCATGAGATCAAGCGCTCTTCCATGCTCGTCATTGACCTCAACAGCGATGGCAAACAGGAGATCTTGGGTGGAACCGAAGATGGACATGTCCTGATGCTAGACGGCTCAACCTATCAGGTTGTCTGGAACAAAAACATGGCAGATTACCTGCCTAATTATGACAGAACTCGTATTCAATCCAGCCTAGCTGCTGCGGATCTAAATAACGATGGAAAAATCGAACTGGTCGTCGCCACAGGTGGCGCAGACCCGGTGGATGGCAATGGGCCGGGTGCCGTGATTGTCTTGACCTATCAGGGTGCGCCCGACTATTTCCAATTAATGCCGGGTTGGCCTGCGATGGCAAAGGATGAGCTAGGAGCAAATTCCGCTCGCCCCGATGGACACCCCGATGGTTTTACCTCCACGCCCGCTTTGGGTGATATTGACGGTGATGGTAATTTAGAAATCGTGATCGGGGGCATGGATCGCCGCCTGCATGCCTTCCAGCATGATGGCTCTTATTTGCCTGGTTGGCCGCTTGCTCGCGACTATCTTATCTATCGAGAGAGTCGCTCTACTGCGGCTCTATTTGATATGGATGGTGATGGTGCCCTTGATATTTTTATAGGGTCAAACAACTATAAGATTCCTAGCTGTGCCAATCCCTATCTCTTCTACGGCATGAAAGCCGATACCACGCCGTTGCCAGGTTTTCCTGTTGAAACAACCCAGAATATCGAATCTGCCCCGGCCATTGGTGATATTAATGGAGATGGTTCGCTGGATATCATTTTTGGGACGGGTGATTTCAACGAGAACTGTGGTCAGCCATCCAATGGGAAGAAGGTCTATGCCATTGATCGCTTTGGGCAACCGCTCCCTGGTTGGCCGGTGAGTACCAACGCCAACACACTGAATGCACCCGCGTTGGGTGATATGGACAACGACGGCAAACCGGAAGTTGTGCTTCACACCCACGACACCCTCTATGCTTGGCATGGTGATGGAACACTCGTGCAAGGCTTCCCAGTCACAGGTGATTACATCCCCCGTCACGCCTCACCCGTTCTCGCCGATGTGGATGGCGATGGCGAAATCGAAGTTCTCCTGATGTCGGGTCATGTCTACGAAGCCAACGGCCAGCTCAAAATGCAGCGCGAAAAACTGCAAGGCATGTTGGTCGTCACCGACCAGGATGGCGATGGGTTATTAGAGACACTTGGCGCAAATAACTATTACTGGCGTGACCATCATCTATTGCTCTTTATCTACCAAGAAACGGGCGCGGCGAGTGCTGCCCAGCCTTGGCCTATGTTCCACCGCACCAATGATCGCGCAGGTGTCCTGCCCATCATGCACAGCTTGAGCGGGCGCGTGGTCGATGAGCAAGGCAGTCCCGTGGCGGGTGTAACCATCACATTGAACAATGGACGAAGCGCTGGCACAAACGGGCAAGGCGTTTACACCTTTGGCAACCTGCTCCCTGGCACATATACAGTCACACCGAGCAATGGCAACAATTACTTTCGTCCGGCGGAACGAACGGTGACGCTACCCACTGCGGCTCCTGTGGGTGACTTCGTTATGTTCCCTCCCATCTTTGACATCCAAGGCCAAGTCCTACAGGCCAATAACAGCGGCTTGCCTGGTGTTACGTTACAGTTGAACAGTGGCGCAACAACGACGACTGACCAAAATGGAAACTTCAGCTTCGATGATCAGCAACCCGGCGAATATACAATCACGCCCACGGGAGATCACCTGAAATATCAGCCCAACCAGCTTACCGTGGTTGCGCAAGAGCAGAGATTCCACAACTTCTATGCCATCCCCTTGCCTGTAGATGGTAGGTTGGAACCCAACAGCACGACACAAGTCGAATATCTGGACACGCAAGGATTACCCACGCGCGTGCTCTTCCCGGCAGGGATCGGGGATCAACAGGTTGTGTTGACTCCGTTATTCCCAGAGCAACCTACTGCATATCTGTCAACCGGCCATATCTTCGACATCTCCCCATCTGGTGCAGATGCCAGCGTACAACCCGGCATAGCCGAAGCAGATGCAGAACTGCCTTCCTTTGATATCGAGATCCAGTACAGCCAGGCAGATCTCCAATCGATCTTAAAAGCGGAAGAACTGGTTGTGCTGTGGAAATCACCAGATGGTTGGGTGGATGCGCTGTCCACTTGTACTATGCCTGGACAAGCCACGCATGACCTTGCGACAAGCACGATCACGGTTTCTGTCTGTCAATGGGGAACTTACGGCTTATTCGCTCCCTACTCGCAGATGCTTATGCCGCTACTCTTTGGCAAATAGAACTGGATTTGCCTTGATGTGCCTGTGATATAAGCCTGTGGCAGGCTTATATCACAGGCGCAAAAGGAGCTAGACGCAAGGCGTTTGCGTCGCCACAAGCACATGGGGCAGAATGCCCCCATGCAAACCATCATATGGGCTGGCGTCACCCTCACCGACGCCTTTAGCAAACCCCAGGTAGGCTGCGCCGTCTGTGTCGAAGGGAATCGTGTTGTCGACGTTGGACCGCGCTCTGAATTGGTGACTCGCTATCCTGACGCAACACAAATTGGTGGCGATCAATACGTCTTAACGCCCAGTTTCACAAATAGCCATGACCACGGGCGCGGATTGGGCACTTTCCCCCTGGGCACGCCTGATGACCTGCTCGAAATCTGGCTGCCCGGCCTCTACTCCCAACCGGCAGTTGATCCCTATCTACTCTCCCTTTGGGAAGGGATTCAACTCCTGCATGCAGGCGTCACCCTCACTGCCCACAGCCACAATCCCCAAAATTGGCTTGCGATGGAGCAGGAAGCCGCTGCTGTGCTGCGTGGCTATGGTGATGCAGGCATCCGCACTGCCTTTCACCCACCGCTGGTTGACCAAAATCCGTTGATCTACGCCGATCGTGCGGGCTTTTTGGCTGGCCTACCCAGCACGACAGTCGAAGCCGCCCAGCGTTTCCTGGGAAAGAATCCCCTTAGCCATGCCGACTACTATGCGCTTTGTGATCGTCTCTATACCCGCTATCACGACGCCACCCACCACACCGTTCATATCCAGATCAGCCCTGCCGGAGGGCAATGGTGTAGCGACGAGTTAATTCTGGGTGCAGTGGAATTCGCCCAAAGTCACCAAACACGCGTGCAAATGCACATGCTGGAGACTGCCTATCAGCGATACTATGCTTGGCAAAGATGGGGCAAAAGCTTTATCGCCCATTTGGAGGAAATTGGCGCGCTCGGCTCCTGGCTAACCTTGCCCATATGATCTGGACAGAACCGGAGGATCTCGCCCTTCTCCAAGCAAATGGTGTGGGGATTGCTCACAATCCCAGCAGCAACCTGCGCCTGCGTAGCGGTGTCGCCCCCATTCCCGCCTATCTCGAACATGGCATTGCGCTAGGCATCGGGCTTGACGGCCAAACGCTTGATGACGATCAGGACTACCTGCGCGAGTTAAGGCTTGCGTGGACACTCGCCAATCGTCCTGGCGCAACCACCCCCACCATCAGCGCCGCACAGATCTTCCATCTGGGTACGCGCAGTGGTGCAACCATCACCTATGGTCCCAATGTACACCTGGGCGTGCTCGAAGCTGGCGCGTTGGCCGATTTACTTTTGATTGATTACGCCGCAGCGAGATACCCGTGGAGTGCGCCCACAGTGCCTGTGATTGATCTGCTGCTACGTAAAGCCAACCGGCAGCATGTGCGCCATGTAATGAGGGGAGGAGAGTGGGTTATTCAGGAAGGGCACACAGTGCGCGTGAATGAAGAAGAGGTCGCGGCGGCTCTGGCAGATCAATTGCAGCACTATGATGCCGAGGAATTAGTCCGCCGCAATGCTGCTGCGGCAACACTTGCGCCTTATCTACGACGATTCTATGCTGCCTGGGAAAGCGACCCGCGCCAGCGAGAGATGTTCTTCTAGCGCTGCGTCCGCTCGCTCATAGGCATTGGTGGTGAGGCCACAATACCAAGTGAGAAACTTGGCTGCCTGTATCAAATAGTTCCAGTTATTTGGATTCCCCGGCTGGTGGAGCGATGCGCGGCGGAACTCAATGACCATCGAGTTGAGATGCTTGAAATTGTGCATCAATGTACCCTGGTCAGTGCAAGACAATTCAGTCAGGAGTGCGATCAGGGCTTCGCTGTCACCTCCTTGGTTGGCAAAGGCGCGCACGGCTGCTGTCACCTGCCGGCAATCGTGATAGGCTGCTGTTTCACGCAGATAATCTAGCAAGTCGGTGGTGCTGTATTGTGCCAGCGCAGCCACATCCTCGCTAAAGGGGTATGAAGGCGCGTGTGTAAACGGAACATAGCGGAAATCCGCATCGAGAATCATGGGGCCTCGTTCTAACTGGCTTCCCGCCTGGAGCGCAGCCAGGGCTTGCGTGCGCGGCGACATATAATCTAGCGCGCTGAATAGAGTACGCAAGCAGTTGCCAAGGTGAATCGGCGCAACCTCTCTGCTAATCGCATCAAAATCGCTGTGAGGCACAGGCTCAACCATAAGATACATCGCGCACGCAGTCTGTGCAGCCGCAGCGACGATAGCTGCAGGGGAATAGCCCTCATGTACGAGTGCCTGGGCGACTAATTGTGGGCGCATTGCCGCATCAGCATTCAAGATGCGTTCGCACAATCCCTGTATTCGCTCCGGCTGCAATTCGCGCACGGGTGCGCCTTCCTCTAACCCGAGTTCGCGCGCCAACTGCATACTGCGGTCATAAGCTGTAAAGTTGCAAGGGAAGCTAGCGCTATAGCGAATGGCCCAGCGCATAAAGTCAAAGCCACGCTCCCATCCCACCAGGTCAATCATGCCTAACATCAATGTGGGCGAGATGATCGTATGGTCGTCTGTGACCATACCCTCCAGCCCAATATCCAACACCAAGTCAGCGATTTGTTGGGGCGACAGATGCTCATTCAATCCCACCAGGCGGTGATCCGCTCGGCTAAATTCGCCCATACGCACATCACGACGCAACCACTCGATATTTTCTTCAACTCTCGCTTCATGGAGGGGCCAAAAGGGCAACAATTCAGAGGGTGCAAAACAGGGATCGTGAAGGTCAGCCACGGCTTGGTGGAGTGTTTGCATGAGCAACAAATAACGTATGCGGCGCGGCTGTCCTTGGGCCAATCGCCGCGCATCCTCGCAGCCCACCATCGAATGGGCCACAAAGCCCAGCAGATTATGTGCCTGGTTATTGACATAGCGGCTCGAAGTTAGCACGCTGGCGGCCCAAAGGTCATCTTCCGCAACACCCGCGGCCAACTTTGCCGCGGCCTCGTCCATGACGCGCTCAGGGGTGGTCGTGCGTAACCAGCCGATCAACTCATCGACAACCGCCGTATTTGCTCGCATCTCTCGTTGTAGCGCCATTTTAGCCCTCCTACAACATCCCGACACGCTCCTCTAGCAAATAGTCCTTGAGAAAACCATTACGCCAACAACCGTATCCAGCTTTCTCCGACAGCGTTAGCCAGCTGGCTGTCCGCTGTCCATAAGTCACAACTGTGTTCCTGGGCCAGTGCTAGATAGAAGCTATCGTAGGCACTAGCACGTTTCAATCGTTGGCTCCAGGCCATCGCACTACGCGCGAACAAGAAATTTGGAGGAATAAGCGTAATATTAAACTGTTCAGCAAACCCAAAAGCTCTTTCTGCTTGAATAGTCGTTATTTGCTTAAAGTAAGTGAGCTTTTGAATTGCTGATACCACTTCATAGAGCCACAGAGTAGGCGCAATCATTGTTATGTCTGTCTCACTCAGTTGCTCAACAATGGCTTGCGCCGCTAATCCTTTCGGGTGTGGAACAAAGAGTGCTAACACAAAGCTGGCATCAAGAACTACCGTGGTAGGCATCTCGCTCCTCTAACTCATCCCGCATATCTTGGATCAATTGGTCGAGATCTATCGACTGACCTCCACGACTAGCAAGAATATCTTCACGCAGTTGGCGCGTTCCCTCTAGCCATTCATTCCAGTTCATCTTTTTCTTGGCCTTGGTAGCCTCAGACTCTTTTGTAAGGCGCGCAAAGTCCTCCAGGCTGACCAGCGCAGCCTTTGGCTCACCATCACGCGTCACAATAATGCGGCTATGTTCTTCTGCCACCTGATCCACCAGGCGTGCTAAATCGTCTGTATCTTCAACTAGAGCATCCGCTTTGCTGATCTCTACGCGATTCATCAGATTCCTCCTGCAGTTCAATCCTCTCACTCATACCACTCGGTAAAATGGTTCCTCCCCAGCCAACACCCGCTGAATATTCACCCAATCGCCGGTGCGCCCATTTCTCAGCGTAGCAGCAGCGGTGTGTGGTGTCAATAGCACATTGGCAGCCGGATCGCGAGCCAGTGACAATAGTGGATTATCGGCGCGCAAGGGTTCCCATTCAAAGGTATCGAGCGCGGCCCCTGCCAGATGCCCTGATCGAATCGCCGCGGCCAATGCATCCTCATCAATGACACTGCCGCTGCCACAATGCACCACAAATGCACCGGGCTTCATAGCGGCAAAGGTTGCCTCGTTAATCGATAGATCCGTCTCTGGTGAGTAAGGCAGCAAGACGCAAAGAAAATCTCTGGCAGCAATGATCTCGCGCTGCGTCGCATAGGTAATGCCCAATTCTGCCT
>CAMPHP010000019.1 GCA_946885925.1 uncultured Litorilinea sp. | reverse complement strand
CTTGACGAGTTGACCACCCAATTGACGATGGTACGCCCACTTCCCGAATTCCTCGACTTACCCGGCGCAACGGTTCAATTCCACATCTTGTCCAAGGCTGCGATTGATGCCGGGGCTGATTGGAACCAACCGATGCAAGTCTATTCCGGCCCCTATATGCTGGAGCAATATACACCCAAGGGACAATTGACGCTGGTGAAGAATCCGAACTATTGGATGGAAGGCTATCCCAAGTTTGATGAAATTCAGTGGACCTTTAACGAGGATGCCACAGCAGGGGTGGCGGCAGTAGAATCGGGCGCTGCCGATGTCTACTCCCCTGTGCCAGCCAAGGACGTACCCCGTTTGCGTGAATTGCCCAGCGTTGCCATTTATGAGGCAAAGGCTGCCAGCTATGTCGGTTTTGGCTTTGACCGTTCCCGCCCACCTCTCAATGACGAGCGTGTACGCAAGGCCATCGCCTTGATCATCGACGCGGACGAGAAGACCGAAGTCTGTTGGTTTGGCACTGGTTCCTCGCTCTATGGCGGCTTTGTCTTTGACTGGCAGACCGACTTCTTTACTGGCTTTGAACCCTATAAGGAACTGAGCAAGGAAGACCGCATGGCCCACGCCCCGGCGCTGCTGGATGAGGCGGGCTGGGTCGAAGGCGCGGATGGGATGCGCGTTGCTGAAGGTGTTGAGGGGATGGACGACGGCACACCCTTTGTGCTGGATGTCCCCTTTGAGGCCAACTGGCCCGCGTCAGAGTGCCATACCCAACTGCTCCAGAATTGGGGTCTAGAAGTTGGCTTGCAGCTCAACCCAAACCGCTATGACCCAGGTGCATACTGGACGGATGCCACCGAAGGCAAGTTCCAGATGTGGCACGCCGGTATCCCAGGTGCGCTCTATGCGCCAGACAGCATCTACCAACTGGTGCACAGCACAGGCACATGGAACCCCTACTGGTTCCGCGGCAGCGAGCCTGAGCTAGACGCGCGGCTTGAAGAGATGATGGCGGAGACCGATCTCGCCGTCAAGAAGGATCTGCTGGATCAGATTAACCGCACGTTGTCGGAAGGTGCATACTTCGTCTCGGATGGTTCACAAAATACTCTCGTATTGACCAATGCCGAGCTAGAAGGCTTCTTCCCACGCAGCGACGATTCCAGCCGCGCATTGATCCTGTCGGATATTCCGTCACGCTAAGGACTCACGCGTAGGGGACAGCCCCCGTGCCGTCCCCTACGACAATGCTTTAGGACACAAAACGCTTTAGGACACAAGAGGAGCAAAACCCACCTGCATGTTACGTTATTCCATCAATCGTCTGCTCTTGTTCATTCCTTTGCTCTTTGGGCTGTCGATTGTCGTTTTCACCTACATTCACCTCCTGCCAGGTGACCCAATCCAGGCGATGGTCGGGCCTTCGGGCAGCCAGGAATTTGTCGAGCAGTTGCGTGCAGAGTTTGGTCTCGACCGCCCGCTACATGTCCAGTATATCAGTTGGGCAACTGGGTTGTTGCGCGGCGACCTGGGCATTACCTTCCGCTCACGCCAACCAATTGCCCCGCTGCTGCTGGATCGCATTCCAGCCACATTGGAGTTGGCGCTAGGCGGGCTAATCGTGGCAGTGCTTGTTGGCTTGCCCACGGGTATCTTGGCAGGCTTGCGTAAGGGCAGCAAGTTTGACCATATTTTCTCACTCTTTTCGCTGGCAGGTTACTCCATGCCCGTCTTTTGGCTGGGCACGTTGTTGATGGTCTGGCTGGGCGTGAACTGGAAGGTCTTACCCTCGCAAGGTTATATCCCCTTTAGCCAAGACCCGCTCAAGAATCTCCAATACCTGATCCTGCCTGCCGTGACGTTGGGTGTCGGGTTGGGGCCTTACATTGGGCGGATGGCACGCGCAGCCGTGGTCGAAACGCAGCAAGAGCAATTTGTGAACTATGCGCGCGCAAAAGGGCTGGGAGGACGGACGATTCTCAATCGCTATATCCTGCGTCACGCCTTTGTCAGCATTGTCGTGGTGCTTGGACTGGATATCGGCTATTTGCTGAGTGGACAAATCATTGTGGAAGAACTCTTTAACTGGCCCGGCGCAGGACGTTTGATTGTACGTGGGGTACTTGAGCGCGATTATTTTATGGTGCAATCCGCGATCATGATTTATGCAGGGGTCTTTTTATTGATTAATTTCTTGGTCGAATTGCTTCACGCCTATCTCGACCCGCGCATCCAACTCAAGTAGCGGAGAGAATTCATGATGAGTTTTGTCCGCCGCTTACAACGGAATCCTGTAGCCTTTGTCTCTGCCATCTGCGTCTTGATCGTTATCCTCATTGCGTTAGCTGCACCGCTGATTGCGCCCTATGACCCCAACGAGATGAACACCGCTATGCGCTTTGCGCCACCAGGGACAGCGGGTTATCCCCTGGGTACTGATGAATTTGGGCGCGATGTGCTAAGCCGCATTTTCTATGGTGCACGCATCTCCCTGCTGGTTGCTGCCAGTGCCGTGCTGATTGCGCTTGTCGTGGGTGGGATGTTGGGTGTCCTGGCGGGCTTTGTGGGGGGATGGGCTGATGTTGTCCTGATGCGGATTATGGATGTAATGTTTGCTATCCCTGCACTGATGGTGGCATTGGGGGTGGTAGGTCTGCTCGGCCCTTCCTCCAGCAGCGTGATCATCGCCTTGGGTGTCGCCTATTCCCCCCTCTTTGCTCGCATCTGCCGCAGTGCCGTGGTGGGTGTCCGCAGCCAAGCCTATGTCGAGGCATCGCGCGCCATGGGTGCATCCCCCTGGCGTCTGGTACGTGATGAAATCATGCCCAACATTCTGCCCGTAGTCATGGTGCAGATCACCGCTTCGCTGGCCTGGGGAATTTTAGACGAAGCCAGTCTGGGCTTTTTAGGGCTGGGAGTGCAACCGCCTACCGCTTCATGGGGCGCGATGCTGACAACAGGTCGCCAATACATGTACCAGTCTCCGACAGTGCCGATCTTTGCAGGTGCAGCGGTGCTGGTCGTTGTCTTTGCATTTAACCTCTTTGGCGATGGACTGCGTGACGTACTCGACCCGCGCTCGTCGCAATAGGAAATCGAGAATGCCATTACTCGAAGTTGAAGACCTCCATGCAGCATTTATGCTGCCGGATCGCACAGTGCAAGCGGTCAACGGCGTGAACTTTACCGTGGAACCCGGCGAGATCGTTGGATTGGTAGGCGAGTCGGGATCAGGCAAGAGTGTCACCATGCAATGCATTCTACGCATGCTGCCCGCCCCCGGTCGCATTACCCAAGGCGATGTGCGCTTCAAAGGCAGAAGCCTCATTAGCCTTGCACAAAGCGAAATGCGCCACATTCGCGGTCGTCACATTGCAATGGTGGTGCAAGACGCGCTGGCAGCACTCAACCCGGTCATTCCGATTGGCGAGCAGATTGCTGATGTGCTGGAAGCACATACCCCGCTGCGCGGTCGCGGGGCATGGCAAAAAGCCGTAGAGATGTTGCAGAAGGTGGGGATTCCCAACGCAGCCGCACGTGCCAAGCACTATGCTCATGAGTTTAGCGGTGGCATGCAGCAGCGCACGGTGATTGCCGCGGCTCTCGCCTGTAGCCCCGATCTCATCATCGCTGACGAACCCACTACGGCTTTGGATGTGACGGTCCAACAGCAAATTCTTGCCCTAATCCTCAAAGCACGTCAGGAGCTTGGCTCAGCCATTCTCTATATCTCGCATGACCTGGCGGCAGTAACGCACTTGTGCGACCGCGTGATCATTATGTATGCAGGTGAAATTGTGGAGCAAGCGCCCACGCGCACCTTGTTTACACAACCCAAACATCCCTATACACAAGGATTACTGGCTTCGATCCCGCCGCTGCGTGGTGAGATGCAGGAGTTCTTGCCCGCCATTCCAGGTATGCCGCCCGACCCGACCCGTTTGCCTGCGGGCTGCCGCTTTGCGCCGCGCTGCTCTTTTGTGCATGATGCATGTCGCGCAGGGCGGCCCGAACTCATCCACCTTGATCCTGCACATACGGTGCGGTGTATCCTCTACCGGGAAGGTCAGCCATGAGCGCGCTCTTAGAAGTCCGTCATCTGACCAAGCACTATGCGCCCTCGCGTCTCTGGCAATTGGCGGGAGGCAAAGTGACCAAGGCAGTAGAGGATGTTTCATTTACGATTGACGAAGGCACGGTCTTTGGCCTGGTTGGTGAATCGGGTTGTGGCAAGAGCACGCTGGGCAGGCTTGTTTTGCGCTTGCTCGAACCCACCTCCGGCGAGATTCGCTTTGAAGGACGTGATATTACGCGCTTTTCTGCGGCTGAACTCAGAGAGTACCGGCGCAACGCCCAAATTGTCTTCCAAAATCCCTATTCTGCACTCAACCCACGCCGCACGATTGAAGAAAGTCTGAGCGTGGGCTACGAAGTCTATGGTCTCGCCAAGGGCAGGGCTAAGCGCGACAAATTGGTCGCCCTACTGGAACAGGTAGGTCTAGGGGCAGATGTGCTCAATCGCTATCCCCACCAGTTTAGCGGCGGTCAGCGCCAGCGTCTGGGCATTGCCCGCGCCCTTACGGTCGAACCGCGCTTTATCGTCGCCGACGAGCCTGTTTCCATGCTCGATGTCTCGATTCAGGCCCAGGTGCTAAATCTGCTGCGTGAACTTCAGAAGCAGTATAAGTTTACACTCTTATTGATCTCGCATGACCTGCGCGTGGTGCGCCATATGTGTGATAAGGTTGGCGTGATGTACTTGGGACGCATGATGGAACTTGCCCCCAAGACCCAACTCTATGAGCAGCCGCTCCATCCCTACACCCGCGCCTTAATGGCGGCTGCGCCAGACACCGACTTGGAACGCCCCTTCACCGAGACAGCAATCGCGGGTGAAGTGTGGGACACAGCACCGCCGCCCAATGGCTGTGTCTTTACCCCGCGCTGCCCGCTTGCCGTTACCGAATGTAAGAACATTATTCCACCCCTGGAAGCCAAAGCTCCAGAGCATTCCGCAGCCTGTTGGCGCGTGGGAGAAACGCATGATCTCGCCCGAAATGTCATCCGAAGTTGATGTACTACTAGAAGCATTACCAGAATCGCTGCGCCCAGGCTTTGCTCAACTGCCCCGTCTCAGCTTAGGTAACTGGCCCACTCCCTTAGAATCTTGCCCGCATTTGGCCCAGGCCATTGGCGTACGCGAATTGTGGATGAAGCGCGACGACCAATCCGGCCCTGCGTTGGGTGGCAACAAGGTACGCCAGTTGGAATACACCTTGGCGGATGCCATCGCGCAAGGCTGCCAAGGCGTGCTCATAGCAATTGGCGAACAGTCAAATCATGCTCGGCAGATGGCAGCGTTGGCGCGCAAGGTCGGCTTGCGGCCTGTGGTCATCATCAATAAAGCAGAGCCGCCCCCCGTTTTGCGTGGCAACTTGCTCTTGGTAGCACTGACAGGTGCGGATATTCGCTATTTGCCAGCGGCTGATTATGAAAAAGAGATGGAGTTGCACTGCGATAACGTGGTTGCCGAATATGCCGAGCGTGGCATCCGTATTTATCGCGTGCGCCCGGATCGCTCGCAAATGCTGGGTGCAGCAGCGGGTCTGCGCTCGCTGTTGGAGTTAAAGCGGCAAGTAGACGAACGGGGCCTTGATCCTGCCGCTATCGTCGTTTCCGCTGCCAGTGGCTCGCAAGCTGGAATGGTCTTGGCTTCGCGCGCCATTGCGTGGGATATTGAGATTCGCGGTGTGGCTCCTGTCATCTGGCGCGAACCGCTGCACGCGCGTAGTGCACGCTTTGCCAACCAGTTGGCAGAGACAATGGGCTGGCCTATCCGCCTAACTGCTGATGACATCATCAACGACCTCTCGCATGTGGGTGCGGGCTACCAACAGGCCGACAGTGCCAGCCTGGAAGCTGTGCGGATTGCAGCGCAAACCGAGGGCATCTTTCTCGATCCCAACTATACGGGTAAAGCAATGGCGGCATTAATTGACGATCTTGCCAGTGGTGCCGTTGACCGAGAACGCTCTATCATTTTCTGGCACACAGGCGGTGTACCTGCCTTGTTTAGTGCCGACCAGGAGATTACGGAGTATTTACATGCTCATCAATCAGCGCGAGCGTGAAACGCTTACAGAACTCGTTGGCATTGATAGCGTCAATCCAATGGCAGACCCAACCCACCGTGGCGAACAAGCCATTGTGGATTATCTAGCCGATCTCTGTCGCAAGCTGGGGCTGGAAGTCGAATTGCATGAAGTTGCCCCAGGGCGGCCAAATCTTCTCGCACATCTGAAGGCACGCCAGCCGCGTGGGCGGATCATGTTTGTTGCCCATACCGACACAGTGCCGCCGGGAGACATGCCCGATCCCTTTACTGCGCGGGTCGTTGACGGGCGGTTGATCGGTCGCGGGGCCTGCGATGACAAGGGCTGTATCGTCTCCATGTTGGCGGCACTGGAGCAGTTAGCAGCGCGACGCGATGAGCTAGGCGTCGATGTGATCTTTGCCGCAGTGATCGATGAGGAGCGCGAATCGGCAGGAGCCAAGGCATTAGCAGCAATGGATCTGCCCTGTGATGGCGCGGTCATTCTAGAAGGCACTAGCCTCAATCCGGTTGCCGCCCACCGCGGTAGTGCGCGGCTGCGTATGCACGTTCTGGGACGCGCTGCACATAGTTCTCGACCAGACCTGGGCATCAATGCCATCTCCCATGCCGCTGAGATCATCCATTATCTGGATACCACCTACCGCGAGGCATTGTTGTCACGCCGCCATCCCCTGGCGGGGTCGCCATCGGTGGCGGTGACACGCATCCAAGGCGGTGTGACAGGCAACATGATCCCACCTGCCTGTAGCTTCACGATCAACCGTCGCTTCTTGCCTGGTGAGACGCAGGCCACAGTGCGCGCCGAATTAGAGGCAGTCGTGAGCGACCTTCAGCGCACCTTTCCCGACCTGGATACAGCACCGTTAGAGATGGAAGATTGGGATGAAGCACTCGACACCGCGCCGGATGCGCCGATTGCCCAAGTAGCGCTGGCAGCCGTGCGTGCTGTCTGCGCTAGCGGCGAATTAGTGGGCGCACCGTGGGGCAGCGATGCCCCGATCATCGCCAATCAAGGCGTGCCCTGCGTGGTCTTGGGGCCAGGTTCAGTGGCGGAAGAGGGTCACACGCTCCATGAGTCAGTACCGTTGGACGAGGTTGTCGCCGCGGCGCGCATCTATGCAGAAATTGCATTGCGCTTTGCTGATTTTTTGCCTGATTGATTTTTTCGTAAAAACCTTCGAGGAAGCCACCCAGCGGGTTCCCGTCTTCCTCAAAGGTGTATGATAACTTGAGGAAACGCCCATGAACCCAACAGATGGGATGACCGGATGGCACACGCCTGACTATCTGGTCCCCGTGATTGACATGCACGCCCACCCACCCTATGACCGCACCAAGACACTGCCCATGCTTGATGCAGCCCGCGCGGTGGGCATTGAACGGTTGATTCTCTGCTCGTTGAGCTATTCCGATATGCCCGCCTATCCACCGGTGGCGGAGGTTCGCAAGGGCAATGAGGAAGTCTACGGCTTGATCGAGCGCCATCCTGGTTTTGTGCATGGCTTAGTTTATGTCAATCCTGTGAACCCCAATCCGGCGGAGACGCGTGGCATCCTGGAAGAAGGGTTGGCGCAGCCCGGTGTGTTGGGCATCAAACTGTGGATCTCCTGTCGTGACGAGGCAGGACGCATGGACCCGATTTACCCCGTCTTGGAGTTAGCCCAAGATCGCGGTGTGCCAGTCCTCATCCATACCTTTATGCGGACAGGCGGCAACCTGCCCGGCGAACTCGACCCGATGGATATTGCCTACCTGGCACAACGTTACCCGCGCCTCTCGATTGCGATGGCCCACTTGGGCGGCAATTGGGTTCGCGGGGTGCGCGTGGTTGCTCCCTATCCCAATGTCTTTCCCGACTGTTCAGGAGCGCGAGCCTATGACGGCTGTATTGAGCATGCCGTGGCAGAAGTTGGCGCGGAGCGTCTTTTGTTTGGGTCAGATGCCTTTATCCGTGCTTTTGCTGGGCAGTTGGCAAAGGTTGTCGCTGCTGAAATCCCCGTTGCTGTGAAGCGGCGCATTCTCTATGAGAACAGTGCTGCGCTCTTTTTTGGGGAGGGTCGCCCATGATCGTTGATTTCTGTGCCTATCTCGGAGAATGGCCCACCTATGCCCTGCCCCATGCCACGGCGGATGGACTGTTGCATGTGATGGATCGAGCAGGCATTGATGCTGCCTGTGTATCACTGACAGGGGGCATGTTTCGCTTTGACACGCAGAACGCCAACGAGCAGTTAGCGCGATTGTTGGAAGGAGAGCGAGATCGCTTGTGGCCTGTGGGAATGCTCGACCCAACGCTGCCCACCTGGCGCAGGGATCTCCAAGAAGGGATTGAGCAGTGGCACTTTGCAGGCTTCCGGCTCCATCCCAATTACGGTGGCTATTCACTAAATGACCCGGCAGTCATCGAGTGTGCACATGCGCTGGCAGAAGCCCAATTGCCCCTCTTTATTGCCCTTTATGTAGATGAAGAACGTTTCCAGCATCCAGCCATGCGAGTTCCTCCCGTGTCGCTGGCAGAAATTGAAGCGTTGATCAAGGCAGCACCACAAACTACCGTCGTGCTCAATAACTTGAGGGTGGACAGCGCCCAAACTTTGCTGCAAAGCGGCGTGCCGCTGGAGAATCTTTACCTAGACATCAATGCAATGGATGTGCCCTTTGATGGGCTGCACACCTTGGTCACAAACTTTGGCAGTGACCGGCTGCTCTTTGGCAGCCAGCTCCCCTTTCTTTACCCGGAAGCAGCACGAATGGTATTGGCGTATGCGAATCTTTCCGCTGCTGCCGTTCAAGCCATTTTAGAGAAGAACTGGCAAGGGTCGTCCGTGCTGGCGCAACTGGGCGAGAGACAAGTAGTTCACACACAAGGCACAAAAGGAGCAAGTTTGCCATGAAGCCACAATCTCCGCGGCGCTTTGAGCAAAGCAATGCGCTAGAGCAACGGGCGCGCGCCGTTATCCCAGGCGTCACCCAGACGATTAGCAAGCGTCCTGAGTCCTTTGCGCTGGGCAGTTTTCCCACCTATATTGACCATGGGCAAGGCAGCCATGTGTGGGATATTGATGGCAACGAATATGTGGATTTTGTCATGGCCTGTGGGCCAGCCACGCTGGGCTACTGTCATCCGGAGGTTGACCGGGCAATTATGGCGCAGTTGCAGCGGGGCATCATCTTCTCGCGCCTGACTGCGCTAGAGGTGGAGGTTGCCGAACTCCTGACTGCGCTGGTTCCTTGTGCCGAGATGGTGCGCTTTTTCAAGGGTGGGGCCGAAGCAAACTCGGCAGCACTACGCATTGCACGCGGAGCCACCGGGCGCGAGATGGTGGTGAGTTGTGGCTATCGCGGCTGGCACGACCAATTTGCCATCAACCAAAACCCGCGTGGCGTACCGGGTGCGCTGGCCTCAGTGATGAAGCAGTTTCAGTACAACGACCTGGCGTCGCTGGAAGAGGTATTAAATGCCCATCCCAACCAAGTCGCTGCCGTTATTATCGACCCGCTTTCGGGCCAGCCACCCGCAGAAGGCTTCCTGGCAGGTGTTAAAGAATTGGCTCACCGCCACGGTGCGCTGCTCATCTTTGACGAGATTGTGACTGGCTTCCGCGTGGCGACTGGTGGCGCGCAAGAGCACTTTGGGGTGACGCCTGACATGGCGGTCTTTGCCAAAGGCATTGCCAATGGGATGCCCCTGGCCGCGGTGACAGGGAGGCGCGATGTCATGCGTGTGGCAGCGGATCTCCTGATCACCCTCACCTATGGCGATGAGTCATTGTCATTGGCCGCGGCCAAGGCTGCGCTCACCATCTACCAGCAGCATGATATTTGCGGGCATATATGGCGCATTGGTCAAGCCATCACCGATGGGGTGCGTGAGGTCATTGCCGAGACAGGCGCGCCTTTTGGCATGGGTGGTCTTGCGCCGATGCCCGCCTTTTTCTGCACAGGCGAATTCAGCGGGCGTACCCTCTCCGCCAATGAACAACAGCGTGTTTGGTTCTATATCATGGCTCAAATGGCGCAGCGCGGCGTGATCTGGCGGCGACATTCGCTGCTCTTGCCCTCCTATGCTCACACGGACGACGATGTGGACTTGGCAGTGGCCGCGTGTGGCGAGGTCTTTAGCGAACTCGTCGAGCGATTGGCCGCGGGTACGCTGGAAGAGGTGGCTCCTTTTGCGGAAGCACCGGGCTTCCGGCGCTTATGAGTTGTCACTAGACAAAACAGTTGACACTGGTGGAGAAAATCTTCCTGGAAGCTCGGAGGTTCGAGGAAGGTGGTTACGATAAATTAGTATGAGAGGACACAGAGATGAGCGACACAGAGATGAGCAAACCGAATATCCATCTTCAGGGTCGTTACTATCGCGACTATCCAGCGGGCAAACCGTTGGGCTATACGACCGATAGTCTTGAACTCGGCCTGGACAATACCGTCTTCTTGATTGTAGATGTCTATGGCAAGGGCTTTGACCCCGACCATGATCTGGGGGATGCACCCGAATTTTACTCAAAGGCTGTTGAAGAACACCGCGACATTGTGGTGAATCACATCAAGCCTGCCAAGGAAGCCGCCAAACGGCTGGGCTTGCCCATTGTTTATCTGACCAACTATCTCTCGCCCGCACTCAACGAACATCACGAATGGCGCAATATGTCCATGCGTACGCTCAACGTGGATGTCTTGGAGACATGGCAGGAACCCAATGATATTCTGGCCTTCTCCGATGTGATTGCACCCGAACCGGGAGACTATCTGATCAAGAAGCAGTTCTACTCCGGTTTCTTCGAGACCCACTTAGATTCCCTGCTACATTCGCTCGGCGCACGCAATCTGGTCGCAGTGGGCTTTGACAGCCGCATCTGTCTCGGCACAACTGTCACCGATGCCATGTATCGCAGCTATAAGGTCATTGTCCTGCGCGATTGTATCGCCACCAGTGAGTATGAGGAGACGCGCGAAGGGGGCTGGGCCAACTTCATGGCGCTGCGCTTTATTGAAACCACCGTGGGCTACACCTCGACTGCCGAGGAATGGATCGCTGCCTGTGAGCAGACAAAGGCTGTGACGGCATGAGTGCGCGGCCATTGAACTTTGCCGTGGTCGGTTATGGGCAGGCGGCGACCCTGCTGCGCGCGGCCTTTACCGCCGAACCCGATGTGGCATTCCGCTGGGTGGTCGGGCGACTGCCGGAACCTAGTGCTGCCTTTGCCCAAACCCATGCCATTCCTCACCACACGATAGACTTAACCGAGGCGTTAGCAGATGACCAAATCGACACGGTGATCATTGCCACGCCCCATGATCTGCACTTTAGCCAGGCCTATCAAGCACTCCAGGCGGGCAAGCATGTGATTGTGGAAGTGCCAATGACCTTGAGCTACAGCGAAGCGCAGACGCTTGTTGAGAGCGCGGAAGCACACGGCTTGCTCTTATCAGTGCCCTATATCTCGCGCTATCTGGACATTAACATCGAAGCTAAACAGCTGATTGACAGTGGCTCCCTGGGGCGCATTTACCAGCTTATCTACCGGCGCTTATGGCTGCAACGCAACATCGGCCATATGATGAATCGCAAGCGCTCTTGGGTAGACACCGTTGCCTGGCACCATGCCGCCCATCCGATTGATCTCTACATGTGGCTGTTGGGTGAACCGATCGAGTGTGTGGGTGCAATCATTGGTCGTGACCCTGTGGTGGGCAACGAAACTGATCTCAGCGCCAACTTCATCACGCCTTCCGGGGTACTAGTGACATTGAGCATGTCCTATAACGCTCGCCAAAACTATATGGACACCTTAATCTTGGGCGAGGAGGCTGTCTTAGAACTTCAGGGCTATGCGACCCTCAAGCGCCAAGAGGAAACGCTCGTTGGGCCGGAAGATGCCTTGATGGTGCAAGAGCGCGCCTATGGACGCTATGCCGCCGCGGTTGTGGCTGCGCTGCGTAGCGAAGCACCCGTACCTGTCTCCGGAAGGGAAGTCTTGTCCAGCATGGCGCAATTACAACGCATTCACGATCTCGCCGCCCAACTTGAACACGCGACATAAAATCAAGCCAAAACGAGACAAAACCAAAGGAATCCGCATGAGTGAGTTACCGATGATCAGCGGGATATTTCCCGCCACCATGACCGCCTTTACCAAAGATGGCGCAATTGACGACGAAAACACGGCGCGCCATGTAGACTTTCTGATCCGAAGCGGCGCGCATGGCATTGTCGCCACTGGCACGTCGGGCGAATTCATCGCCATGACCGAGTCCGAACGGCTGCGCGTGCTGCAAATCATCATCGAAGCTGTGGCAAAGCGTGTGCCTGTCTACGCCGGAACAGGACATTTCAGCACCCAGATCACGATTGAACTAACGCAAGCGGCAGAAAAGATGGGCGCAGATGGCGCGATCATCATCCAGCCCTACTATCAAAAACCACCTAAACCCGCCATCATCGAACACTTTCATACAGTGCGCCGCGCCACCAACCTGCCCATTATGCTCTATAACAACCCCACCTATGCCGGGTGCGTGGAGTTTACCTCACGCGAGGTGGCGCGCTTGGCCGAAGAAGGGGTGATTCAAAGTGTAAAGTCTACCTTTGAGAGCGTTATTCCCATACAGGACTTGCGTTACTTCTGCGAAGACAAATTACGGATTTTCTACGGCTCATTCAATGCGCCGATGGAAGCCTTTATGGCAGGGGCGCATGGCTGGGTGAGTGGCTTCCTCAATATGTTCACGCGCGAATGTGTGGAACTCTATGAGGCATGCAAGGCGAGTGATGTGGCGCGGGCGCGTGAAATATGGACGTGGCTGCTGCCCTTCAAGCATCTCTACACACACCAGGTATTAGGGCCGATTAACGATCTGGCAATCTACCGCGCCGGGTTGGAAATGCTAGGCCATCCTGCCACCTACTCGCGCCCGCCCTTTAATCCACTCACCGAAGCACAGCGGGCAGCGCTCAAAGAATTGATGCAGCGCCAGGGGATGTTGGCATGAAGATTACCGGGCTGCGGACAAAACTTGTGGCGTTGGGCGCAAAGAACTGCATCTTTGTGCTGATTGAGACTGACGAAGGGATCACAGGGCTAGGCGAGACAGTCTTGAAGCGCCGCTCCAAGATGATTGAGGCTGGTATTCATGCCGTGGGGCGCTAATTGATAGGCAAAGACCCCACGCGCATCGAAGATCATTGGGAGAAGCTGTACCGCGATTCCTTCTGGGT
>CAMPHP010000018.1 GCA_946885925.1 uncultured Litorilinea sp. | reverse complement strand
TCGCAGTTGCGGTACAAGTCGAAAAATTCACTCTCCAAATCGCTACTACCATAATTACGTTGATAGGCTGCCAGTACTTGGGCAGGAATCACCACAGGGCCTGGCACCAATGGGATTTTGTAGCTTTCCATAGAGCTGAAGTCCTTGCTACTCTTTTGACAATATGCGTTCGTCAAGGTTCAATGATCAACAAAACTACCACACATTGAGTCTCACGCACAGAAGGTGCTCAGAAAGAGTTCAGAAAGAAATCAGCGAAAAACGTACATCAATGATTCTCTCTGCTTCGTGCGCCCAGTAGATTCCCTGCACCTCTGCGTGAGCTACTTGCACTAATCAATGAAATGACAAATCAATTTTCTAACGCTCATCCTATGGATGCCATTTTACCCGTCATCCACTCCACCACCAAACTATTCCTTTCTGGGCCGTTTGGCAGTGGCAAAACTGAGCTAGCCGTCGAGCGATTACGATGGCTGCTGGCACGTGAACGGGTGCGCGGTGACGACATTTTGCTGCTTGTACCCCAGCGCGTTGTTGCCGGACCCTACCAGCGCGCCTTGCGGGAAATGGCAGCACCCGCCGGATCTCCAGTCCGGATTACCACGGTCGCCGGTCTCGCGCGCGATGCCGTGGGCCGCTATTGGCCGCTGCTCACCACCACCGCAGGTTTCCGCGATCCGCGTAAAGAGCCGACCTTTTTGAACTTGGAGACCTCCCAATATCACATGGAGCGGTTGGTGAATGATGCCATTGCCCAGGGCGAATTCGATGGTATTCGTGTTGAACGGCATCGCATCATCACGCAAATCCTTGATAACCTCAATAAGACAGCCCTCCATGGCTTCACCATTGACGAAGCATACGCCCGTCTTGAGCTATCCGTTCCCTTGGGCGAAACGCGTACAGGTCAACTCAATGCGCTCCGTTCCTCCCGGGCTATTAGCCATAAATTTCGCGCGTTATGTCTAGACGAATCGCTGATTGACTTTAGCCTGTTGATCGACCTTTTCTATCGCCATGCGCTCAACAACGAGTGGAGCCGCACCCATCTCTTCCGCTCCCATCGCCACATCATCTTTGAGAACGTCGAAGAAGCCAACGCTGTTGCCCATGACCTGGTCGCTGCGTGGATGCCCCATCTAGAAAGCGCGTTGATTGTCATGGATGAGGATGCAGGTTATCGCGCCATTTTGGGTGCAGACCCAGTGCGCGCCCGGCAACTTGCCAGTGTCTGCGAGGAGAGAATCCGCCTCACTGAAACACCCAATCTCTCACCAGCACTTCAAGCCACGGCGCAACGGGTCGAACAGGCTATTCGTGGACGCAACCGGCCTGGCGAAACAGCATCCATTACCAATGGAACAGAAAACGCATTTCGCCTGCCAGAACGCACCTTCCGCTTCTATCCCCAGATGCTACGCTGGGTTGTCGATCAAATTGACCGCTTGATCCATCAAGAAGGCGTGCCACCTGGGGAGATCACAATTGTCGCGCCCTTTGTCAGCGACGCCCTACGCTTCAGTCTCCAGAACGGCTTAATGGAGCAGGGCATTCCTTCCACAACGCACCGCCCTAGCCGCGCCCTTCAGGACGAGCCGTCAGCCCGCTCACTACTCACGCTAGCGGCACTTGCCCACCCAGATTGGGGAATCCGTCCCCCGGCTGCTGATGTCACACATGCGCTTGCCATGAGCATCGACACGCTTGACCCAATTCGCGCCAGCCTGTTGAGCAACATTGTATTTCCACCGCGCCGCTCGCTCATCGAACTGACCAGTTTTGGCGACATTAACCCAGTCATGCAGGAGCGTATAACCTATGTGGCGGGCGAATCGTATGATCGTTTGCGCGACTGGCTTTACGCATATCGCACGACAGGCGAACTCTTACCCCTTGATCAATTCTTTGCCCGCCTCTTTGGCGAGGTATTGAGCCAGCCCGGCTTCGGCTTTCATGATGACTACGACGCCGCGCGCGTCGCAAATCAACTGGTCGAATCTTCCCGTAACTTCCGTTGGGCACTAGAGGAGGCAGAGGGTGCCGCTGCGGCGCTCGATCCGGGTCTAGCCGTCCGTTTGGGCAAGAGCTATCTCCAACTCGTCAACAGTGGCGCGCTCGGCGCGCTCTATGTACCAGGATGGCAAGTAGCAGACGATGCAGTCTTTATCTCGCCCGGTTATACCTTTCTCATGCGCAACCGCACAGTTGATGTGCAATTCTGGCTCGATATTGGCTCAACGGGTTGGTGGGAACGGCTCTATCAGCCCCTCACCCATCCCTATGTCTTGTCGCGCAACTGGCCCGAACACCAGCTCTGGACCGATCTTGACGAATTCCAGACGCGCCAAGACACCATGCGCAGGCTCTTGCTTGGACTAATCCGACGTACACGGCGAGAAATCTATCTGGGCATTAGCGACTTTGGAGAGAATGGGATGGAACAACGAGGTGCGCTGCTTACCTTAGTCAACCAGCTCTTGGTACAACAACAATAACATTCGCCAAGAGCGTTCTCTTAGTCAGATTTCCCAATAACGAAAGTCCCAGACGACGGGCGTCGCACTAGGACTTTCCGTAGACACCGCAGAGGAGGGGTTCCTTGATGTCTAAACAACAGCGCATCTTTATACTAAAAATGACACATTAAAACGGTATTAAATAAACATAAAACGCAGATTAGGAACGTAAAACCATTGCTCGGTTTTGCATCACCCGCATTCATTAGTATACTCAGCTATATGACCTCGATTGATCTCCAGCCATCCGTCCAGCGTTGCCGCGGGTTCCGGCCTGGTTACCGTTACACTGATCGCCGGTTGCTGGCCTCTACGGTTCTAGCCATAGGATTGTGGGTAGCAATCGCTCTTCCGGCTAAAGCGTCGGACCAGTGCAACCCACCCAATGTTATCCCCCAGCCAGTCTGCGACATGGACAATCCTACTGGCGGTTATCCGCGCGAGTTGCCAAATGGCTGGACGCCTTTTGTACTTTCGGGTGATGTGGCCTATAACGTGGAGACTTCATCCGGCGGGGCGCATACCTTTTGGGGACCACCGAGCCTCAAAATGCATAACTCCGGTGGCACCTTCAAGGCAGGTATCTATACCCAGGTTCAGGTAGAGCCAGGGGCTGGCTATCGTGCCAGTATCGCTTGGGGCGCACCCAATGCGCCCGAACACTTTGGTCGCCAGCTTGGTATTGACCCAACCGGGGGAACCGACCCCAATAGCCCCAACGTCGTTTGGGGTCCCATGCACTTTGGCGATGGCCGTATCTTGAATTACCCGCCGCCCGACGTCAATATCGATGTCAAGGCGCGCGCAGTCAACAGCACGGTGACAGTCTTCTTCTTGGTCGATCACCCCTCAAGCAGTGGTGATAACTTTATCTTCATCGACGTAATCGCGCTCTACCCTGACGAGAGCGCGCCAGCGGCTATTGTCCCACCGGTAGAGGAACCACCAACTGAGCAACCACCGGCACCCGAACCGTCTGCTGCTATACCTGAAGCCCCAGCAGCAGAGTCACCAGCAGTAGAGTCACCAGCAGTAGAGTCTCTGGCCGCAGTGCCCGCAGAACCGGATGCGGAACAACGCGTGGCAATCGTTGCTCCGCCTACGAGTACACCACTCCCCACCGAGACACCGACGGCCACGCCTTCGCCCACACCCGAGCCAACGGCAACACCGACGAACACACCCTTGCCCACAATTACACCCTCACCGACAGCGACACCGTCGCCGACACCCACAGCAACCTGGACGCCCTGGCCGACGACAACGCCCACACAAGCAGATACCTTTGCCAGCGACGCCCAATCCCAACTGATCAGCCTCGCTGAGCGCAATCATCCGAACGGCTTGCTTGCTGTTGGTTTGCTGAGTTTCTCTGGGGCAGGCGTATTCGGCGGCTCACTCCTCTGGCTCCGCCGCCGACGCTAGATCTTCCACCATACCCTGTTCTTCACCCTGTTCTTCGTCTTCCGGCCCAACTGCGTCCGCAGGAATCAGCACGATCTCGCCAAAAGTAGCATCCTGCCGCGCCACCACTTCACGTTGTTTCACCAGTTCGAGCACCGCCAAGAAGGTGACGATAATCTCCATGCGCGATGTACTCTCACTCAGCAAGCCAAAAAACGAGAGCTGCGTTGCTTGTTGGAGCGACTGCCTCGCCTCCGCTAACAAGCTGCGTACACTCTCAATGCGCTCTGCCACGGTGACCGTATAGGGTTGCACTTTGGGCGGTGGCGGGGCAACGGGAATGCGCGCCAAGGCACGTTTGAGCGCCTTTTGTAAGAGCGTGACATCCAACTCGCCAAATTCTGGAGGCTGCTGGGTCAACTCGCCCAACTCAATCGTTGTCGGTGGGCGGACAAAAAGACGTGCGCCTTCTTCCCGGCTACGTAGTTCCCCAGCAGCGCGCTTAAACTGGCGATATTCCAGAAGATGACGCACCAAGTTGTCACCCGTATCTTCCTCCTCATCATCCTTGCTAGGAGGTTTGGGTAACAGGTGGGCGGATTTAATGTACAGCAAGCGTGATGCCACTACCAGGAAATCGGCAAGCGCGCCAGGAGCAAGCTCTTCCAACTGCTCAATCGTCTTGAGATACTGGTCAGTAACAGCCACTAAGGAGACTTCGCTAATATCCAACTTCTCTTGCTCGATAAGATGCAAAAGCAGATCGAGCGGTCCTTCAAAGATCGATAAAGAGACCGCATAGGCTGCACCAAGCCGCTGGTGTTGGCTGGTAATCCCAGTGATTCCCGCCGCACTGCCAGGTTGATAGGTAGACATAGTAAGAAGGGGGCTTGCCAGTGCAAGCCCCCGCATCGTTCTCCGCCTAGAAATCTACATCAAAGTTACGGAAGCGTCGGCCAATACTCGCCAATTCAGATAGCATTCGGCTCGTCTCTTCCTCATCACGCCCGGCGATGCGCTCGACTTTACAGCCGCTATTTTGCAGCGCCTTCTCCTCCGCAGCACTAATGCCAGCCTCGCTCCCCACAATCGTCACATATTCAGCATTGCGCGCATCATTCAAGCTAAAGCCAATTGCGGGACGGAAGCGCACAATATAGTTGATGGCGTTGACAAAATCTTGGCGCGCCAGCGGGCCTGGATAGGGCCGCTGCCAAAAGAGCATATAATGACGTACACTCTTGACCCCTACGCCTGCCTGAATCTGCTCAATCCGTTCAAAAAGCAGGTCACGCCAACGATTGCCCAGCGTCCACTCACTCCCAGGGCAAACCGTCGTATTATCAGGATATTCGCGATGCCCCCAGACGCGCGCCAGGGGCACATTCAATTCCTGCATCAACCATGCCGTAAGGTGTGACCCCGAACGTAGTTGGGCCGAAGTCGGAATCTTACCATTCATAAAGCTGCCTGCAAAGACAATGCCAATCGAATAGATGTTGTGGCGGTGAACATGATAGCTGGCAGTCTCCAGAAGGTTTGTCTGGTCAATTGTACCATCGGCGTGAATAAAGTAATGGTAACCAATTCCAGGCCATGCCTCTTTGCCGCGGGCTGGATCTGCCTGAACGTGCAGTTCGGCAATGCGCGCAGGATTGATCGTGGGTGGCGTCGCTGTATGATGAATCGCAAGATGGGTAATCTGGCTCAACGACCTCCGCTCATAACGCAGGTTTGGATTCTTAGGCAGTTGATCCACGATATTACGAATTGCCGGTTGCGGAATGACATAGACTTTATTCTCCTGCTGTCGTTCCGCAACCTGGGTTTGCAAACGCTGGTATTCCATCTGCAAACGGGTCTTTTGCTCTTGCAGCAACTGATTGCTTCGCTGTGCGACCTGGAGTTCATGTTCCAACTGCGCTTGCTTCACGCGCAATTGTGTCTCCATCTCACTCGGCTCGACCATTCCGCGCGTGCGCCGCACAGCCGCCAGCAGCATCTCGCGCCAGCGTTGCCCGTCGTTCCACTGATCGCCCGGTGATGGCGTAGGGATAAACTCGCGCACACCCTTGATCTGCTCTGTACGCAGATGGGGATAGCGTTCAAGCAGCCACGCAATCAGCCGCCCACCCGCATAAAGCTGTTCATTGTTGGGCGTCTTATCGGTAAAGTCCCCAGCAAACGCAATCTGGATTCCCCTAGCCAAATACTCTTCATCGGCCACCAACGCCTGATCCAGTGGTTGCGTCTGGTAGATTTCGCCCTTCTCATCCACCACAAAGTCATAAAGAATCCCAGGCCACTCCTGGCGGTGATCTTCGCCAATCTCTTGCAGCGGCGTTGCCGGATCAACCCCTGTGTGGTGAATCACCAGGAAGCGCACATCTTGTGCGCCCCGTGGCCTGTATCCCTCAGCATCCCGCGGCAGTTGATCCACCCAATCATAGATGCGGATACCCCCAACCGTCTGCACAGACTGGGTTGCCATCTGCTGTTGCAGTTCCACCAACTCCGCCTGCAAACGTGCATGCACACTATCCAGCCGGGTCCGTGCGTCTTCTGCAATCTTTAACTGGCTTTGCAATTCGCGATTCTGTACCCGCAGTTCATCAAGCGCATGATTTAGCTCTTGAACCTTGGTGTTGTCACCCGAACCACTGAAAGCAGCCAAATGGAGCCGGATCTGCCGCGATAAAATGGATTTCCAGGCAGGCCCGCGGTAAAAGCTATCGCCAGGGCTTTCACTCTTGGTGAGTTCGCCCATCCCAACAACGCTTTCTGGGGCTAATCCCAGATTTTGCGCCAGCCAGGCACATAGCCGCCCCGTCGCATCCAACTGCGCCAGAGCGGGTGCTGCCACTGAAAAATTGCCCGTCAGACAGATATTGACACCCTGCTCAGACCATACTTGGTCAGGCTGGGCCACTTCTTCCAAGTTTGTAACCTTGTAAACCTGACCATTGGCATCAATGACAAAATCATACACAATGCCCGGATAGCCATATTGAATATGGGTTTCGGCAATACGATCCAGGCTCAGTCGTGGATGGGCTCCTGTGTGGCTGATGACAATATAGCGGATCTGGTTCAGCCCGCGCCGTGCATAGGGCGTTCCCGCTCGCGGCAAGGCCATAGAGACATCTGAAAAGAGCGGTACAGGTAGCGACGATTGGTCGCTACCATCTAGTTTCAACTCGCGGCGTGGCGCTTCCACCGTTAGCCAGCGCGTCAAAACCGGCGAACCTTGCTCCTTGAGCCAGGTAACGCCCTCATGCACCACATCCATTTCCAGCGTATAGTTGCCAGGTTGATCCGGCAGCGCGATCCGTACAGGAATCGTCACCGTCTCCCCTTCGCCAACCACGTGCGGAACCTCTGTACGCAGATCTTTATCATCACCCAACGCCAAGATGCGCCGGTTGCGATAATAGCGATAACCCAAGCGGAAGGGATGCTCTCCCCCAGGAGTCCACGGAATTGCACCATTGTTCTTGACAGTGATGGGTACAGTTACCACCTGACCGGCATTCAAACGACTAGGGAATCGATCATCCAGCCATTGTGCGCGGTAAGGGGCAACCTTTACCTGCCGAGCGGCCTCGCGCTCCTTCTCTCGTTCGCGGCGTTCCCGTTCTTTCCCACTGCGCGCTTGCTCTACTTGTTCTCGCTCAGCGCGCGCTTGCTCAAGCCGCTCTCTCTCACTCTGTTCTTTTTCGCGCTGCTCTTTTTCGCGCTGTTCTTTTTCACGCTGCTCTTTGGCACGCTGTTCTTTTTCAGCCTGCCGCCGAGCACGCCGTTTTTCTCTGGGCGATTCCTTAACAGGCGTTTCTGTGACCAAGACCACGCGCTGATCTTCCTTAGCCGGTTGTCCAGCCTCGCTCCCTCGCCAGCGATAATCCTGAAGTAACGCCGTACGGAAATCCTCTAGTACGCCAGCCTTGTTGGCTAAATGCCAACGGTCCAACATGGGCCAGCGATAGAGCACCAAGGCGCGAATCTGCTGGTTATTGGGCTGTTGATTCCAACCATCGATCTCTTCGTATGCTTGCTGCACCCAGCCATTGTTCAGATCCAGCCACGGTTCGCTCTGGTCAGTCTCAGTAATATAGACCGGCAGCGTGCGCATACTGTCTGGAATAGCCGCCATGAAATCCGTATAGACACGAAATTCCGTATGGTAGTTCTGGAAAGGAGGCCCCAATTTTTCTTCACTAGTAATCAGCGCGGGATCTCCGCCATGCGTATAGGCATGAAGCGTAATACCATCGCAATGATTTGGCCCTAACTGCTCCAAAATATCGCGGAAGTATTGTATCCAGTCGCCATTGGCGTTGCCTGCGTAAATCGTCTGTGTATTCCAGGGCGCTACAGCCCCCACCAACACCTGATCGTCTTCATGGCCCGGTATGCGATGAATCGCATCGTGGCAAAGCCGGTAACAGCGCGCATACAGCTCCGGCGTAATAACTTCACCCGGACTAATCGTTGCCCCGCGCGTTGTGCGAATCTCTGTAGAGTGATCGGGCAGCACATTCAAGCGGGTAACGAGCCCACGCCGCTGCGGATCGCTCTGTTCAGGAATCGTGGCACGCGTTGAAGCATGGCGCGACCAATCTACCTGCACCCCTGGTCGCTCCACGGCATAGTTCATCTCATTGCCGATTACCCAGATCTTGCAGCCGCTACTTGCCGCTACAAAGTTTGCCACCCGCCGTGCAAACTGTTCATAGAGGCTGGAATGGGGAATCGTGCCGTCAGGCGGGAAGCCATTGTTCAACCGGCAGATAATGCCCATGCCCTGGTTGCTCCAACGGCTAAAGTCGGCACCGCTCCTATCCGCGGGATCATGTCCGATTGCCTCGTTAAAGACAATCCAGCCAGCCCGGCCCGCATCCAACATCAATTGTTCCCCTCCGGCCTCATGCAGGCCAAAGAGGTACTCTGTATCAAATAAAGGACGAGTCATTCGCGCCCCGATTAAGCTCGTATGTACCCTGGCGCGTCATCCGCCATGCCTGGAGGTGGCCTTTGCTCGATTGGTGGCCTCGGTGCCTGTTGCGGTCCGACATCCATCATATACGAGGGCCAGGCGACGTCGCGTGGATTCAAGTAGGGTAAAGGATCAGAAAAACCACCCCATCCATCTGTACGTGTGAAGGGGTGAATGCGAATTGCAAAGTGAAGGTGGGGTCCGCTGCTGCTCCCTGTGTTACCAGAGACGCCGATTGTCTCGCCGCGTCCCACCCGCTGCCCTATCTGAACATTGATGCCGTTCAAATGAGCATAGATTGATTGTCCCCAGGCATGTGCCAGGAGAAGAAAGTGACCAAAGCCGGTAGGCTCATAGCCCACTTGCACTACCTCGCCTTGGTCAGTTGCCATAACTGCCGTTCCCAGTGGTGTCCCAAAGTCGATTCCATTATGGCCTATCAATGGCACACCGTCATAAGAATAGCGCGAATAAAAACCAGGATTCTCACCCCACAATTGGGTAATGATGCTTTTACCGATAAATGGTGTCACCAGAAACAACCCTTGTTGAAGGTTTGGAATATCCGTTCCCTGCAACTTGGGCGCACGCCCGACCAACGTGGCACCATTCGTCGCGCCTTGAGCCACCCAGCCATTGAGTTTGCCCAGTTTTGTGACACCCGACGCCCGCCACCAGGCAATGTTATCTGCCGAGCGTGGTCCTTCTAGCAAGAAAAGCGTGGTATGCGCAGAGAACTCGCCAATGACATCATCCTCAGGCTTAGCGAGAAATCCTGGCGTACGCCGCACCCGTACAGGGCTTGCCCCAACCACGGCAATATCGCCAACTTGAAAGGGCGTACGATCTTCCGCGACCCATTCATCCAGCAAAGGTACGCCCCCTGGCGCACTCTCTGCCATCCAACCACGCACGTTCTTTCCGGTAATCTCCTGCGTCTCAACTTCCCACCAGATAAGCCCGTCCAAAGGTTTCGGTCCGGACAAAATCACTGCCAGCGTACCTTGCCAGATATCTGCAATCACATCATCAGGCGGCTTGTTCATATAGCCCGGTGTACGGCGCAGACGAACAAAAGCCACCGTCATGGCGCGGTCACCCGGTTGAAAGCGTGCCGGGGGTGAAGTTGGCGGTGCTGTTGGTGGCGTTGTCTCATTCACCGCCTCTAGCAATGCCGCACCCGTTGGTGAATTCTCAGCCATCCACCCAATCGCGCCGCCGCCATCAATTGCGCCCAACCACCACACCAACGAATTGACCACCTGCGGCCCCTCGCCCAGCCGCAACACCATGCCCGCGGCCACTTCCTGCACCACATCATCCGCTGGCTTGCCAATGTGTCCCGGCGTGCGCCGCGCATTAACTATGGTTGTGGTACGCACCCGTTGACCACGCTGAAAACGCGCCGCTACGGAGGAAGGCGGAGGTTGCTGCGGCGGTTCGCTCGGGGGTGTTGGCGGCTGCTCAGGCTCCGACAGCAATTGAACAAGTGGAGCGCCATCTGGCCCAAACTGTGCCATCCACCCTACCACAGGTGGCTGCGACTCTGCTACCTGTACCCGCCACCAGATCAACCCATCGCCTTGCGAACTTCCATCCTCAACGACAATGACTTGTTGTCCTGGTTTCAGTTCAGCTAGCCGATCTTCCGCAGGCTTACCCACATATCCAGGTGTACGCCGCAGATTCACATAGCCGAGCACCTTCAACCGGCTCCCCTTGCGAAAGGCAGCAGGTTGTGGCTGGGTGCGATCCCAGCGATAGTCCGTATCCAACGCTGCACGAAAATCACCAATAACCCCTTGCTTGCCGTCAATGTACCAACGGTCAAAGCGGGGCCAGCGGTAAAGGACCAGTGCCCGAATCTTTTGCGTACCAGGGCGCTGGTTCCAATCATCGATCTCCCGGTAAACTGCCTGCACCCACCCTGTATTAGCATCCACCCATGCATCAACCTGGTCAGTCTCGGTAATATAGACCGGCAGGTGGCGCATGGAAGGGGGCGTTGCGTGCAAAAAGTCCTGATAGGCTCGGAAATTGAAGCGACGATCCTGAAACGGCGCATTCATCCGTGCCTCGCTTGTAATGTTCTGTAAATTTGCGCCGTGGGTATAGGTGTGCAGCGTAAATCCATCACAATGATCCGGACCCAACAGTTCTAATACATCTTGCAGATATTTTACCCAGTCGCCTCGTTCATTTCCAGGATAGCGTGTTTGGTTATTCCAGGGTGCAGGAGCCGCCACCAACACTTGATCTTGTTCATGGCCTGGCAGACGGTGAATCGCATCACGACAAAGACGATAACACTGTGCATAGAGTGCTGGCGTGATCACCTCGCCATGCGTGGAAGCGCGCTGCGTCTTGCCACCATCTCTTCTTGCATTGTCCCTCATTTCCCATAGCGCGCTAAAGCGTTGCGGCAGACCGCGCAGATACGGATCATCGGCAGGCGGTGTAAAGTTAGCATCACCCGGTGTGCCATGATTTAGCGCGCTACGCTGTGTAGATCGCGATCCGCTCTCCATAAAGCGACGCAGCCATGCCAGCAAGCGCCCCCATGCCGCCCCTGTCTCCTGCGCGGGTGCAGCGGCAGGCTCCGCCTGCATGCCAGGTCCACCACGCTGTGGCAGCACAGGGCGTTCAATCTCGTAATTGGTCTCGTTGCCGATGATCCAAATACGGCATCCAGGGCTAGATGCTACGAAATTGCCACATCGCTGTGCAAAATCGCCATAATACTGGCTCGCTGGCAATGTACCTTGGGGATGATAGCCATTGTTAATGCGGCAGATCACCCCGAATCCTCGGCTGCTATAGGATCGGAAATCGCGCCCGGCTTGATTGCGCGGGTCGTGACCCACGGCTTCGGTAAACACAATCCAACCCGGTTTATTGGCAGCAAGCATGATCTGCTCTCCGCCAGGATCGTGCAAACCATAAATCCATTGGCTCTCGAACGGATTAGACGCCATATCGCAAGCCTTATAAGGGTGTGAGAGGAAAGGCGCGGTAGATCAGCAGCCTATACCAAAAGTTTGGATAAGAAAAGTGTCCAAAATAGCTGCGATTTTGCCGGTTAATTCTTTACCAAAAGCCATCATCTTCGTTAAAACCGAACTCCTCGCAAACTTGTGCCACCACATCCACTACCGGGTCATGTGCGCGGTTGTTGCTGGCAATCAACCCATTGTGGGCACGCACATCACGCTTGTTGTACGTGATCGGATTGCCCCAGCAATCGGTGACACGTCCACCAGCGGCCTCTAGTAGCGCATGGGGAGCACACAGATCCCACTCCTTACACCCAGGACTTGGATGCACATAGAGATCGGCCAATTGGCGCGAAATCAACCCCACCTTCAGCCCCACACTCCCACAGACTCGCTCACTGGTAATTCGCAATGCTGCGCGAATCCGGTCTGTAATCTGCTGGCGATGGCTGCGGCTGCTGACCAAGATCATGCGGTTGGTCTTATCAGTGTCACTGACATGCAACTGCACCTTCTCCTCAGCCTCATACAACCATGCACCGCCGTCCACTGTGCCAGCATAGAGCAGCCCGCTCTCCGGCTGCATCACTACTCCCAGAACAGGTCGCCCTTTTAGGGCCAACCCAATCATGATTGAAAACTCACCATTGCGAGCAATGAACTCTTTCGTGCCATCGAGCGGATCAATAATCCAAACCCGATCTTTCTCTAAGCGCGACAGATCATCCTTCGATTCCTCGGACAACATTCCATCGTTTGGAAACGCGGCCTTTACGCGTGAAACGATATGCTGGTTGGCCGAGCGATCTGCCTCCGTTACCGGCTCGCGATCATTTTTATAGCGAACCTCTGATGAACCTACATAAAACGTATTTACGATTGTTGCTGCCTCGCGTGCTACTTTACACGCAAACTCCAATTCGGCAGTCAGGTTAGTCACATCCACCGATTCATGCGTCATGTCAATTTATCCCAACTTGCTTTATAAACGGCTGTCGGTAAAAGCGGTACGATTGTAGCAACAGATGGAAGGCGCGGCAAGTTACTATCTACCCGACAGATGGCTGCGCGCACATCGAAATCCCAATTCCGGCCTAGCTGCCCCAACTTCAACGTGACTTTCAGCCCCCACGATCAATTCGTGCGCTGGGCTTGCATACGCCCCCCCTTTGACTACTGCTTCTATCTTGGCGGCTTCTATCTTGGCAGCTTCTATGTCGGTGGCTTCTATCTCTGGCGCTTGTGCCTGCCCGGCTTGTGTCTCGGGCACAAGCGTTGCTGTCCATTCCGCCACGTTGCCCGCCATATCCGCCGCGCCGGTCGGACTATCGCCAGCGGGCCGGAACGAACCCACCGCGATCGTATCACCAAAGTGGGTACTCTCGCTGTTGGTACGTTGGGGATCAAAAGTCTGAC
>CAMPHP010000017.1 GCA_946885925.1 uncultured Litorilinea sp. | reverse complement strand
CGAGAAAAGCTGGGGGCGCAAGCAGTTCCAAATGGCGATAGTCAATAAACGCCATAATGACCATGCCCACCAGGCCAATCGCAGCAAAGGTGGCCTGGCGCGACCAGTAATCATAGAGGTCAATGGTGTTGAAGGTGGCACTGTAGACCATCCCAATGCCAACCCCGGTTAAAATCAAAACGACAAAGAAGAGCGGCCAATCGAAATTGCGCCAAACGATTCGTTCATTCATTGCTGCACAACCACAGTCATACGCCTACTGGCGTCTACCACAACAAACAACCCCATATGCATCGCACAAACCCATGATTCTTTAAGAAAGCCCCCACAACAACCTTGAGCTTCCTTGAATATTGCATTGATCATCAAGGATTCGCGCAAAAGACTACCGGCGGGCAAAGAGACGTGAAATCGAATCAAACAGCCCAGGCTCGCGGAAATCCATCAACGGCACATTGTTGCCCATGACCCGTTGGGCGATATTGCGATATGCTTGGCTCACCCACAGCCGTTTGTTCAGCGTGACGGGCGTCCCCCGGTCGGTTGCAAGGACAATATGCTTATCCTCTGGGACCACACCCAGCAAATCGACCGCCAAAATGTCGAGAATGTCATCGACATCACGCAGTTCGCCTGCGCGCGAGAGTTTGGCATTATAGCGATTGACCACCAAACCAGGCTGATGCTTCCAATCGCGTTCCAACAAGAAGATCACCTTATCCGCATCGCGCAAGGCGCTAACATCGGGCGTGGTGACAATCAAAACACGATCCGCGGGAGCCACCGCACTCTGGAATCCATGCTCAATCCCTGCGGGCGAGTCAATCACCACATAGTCAGCCATCTGGCTAAGACTACGACAGACGGCAACCATCTGTTGGATACCAACATCGGCTTTGTCGCGCGTCTGCGCCGCAGCAAGCAAGTAGAGTGAATCTACGCGTGTATCGCGCACCAGAGCTTGCTGAAGTTGGCAGCGCCCTTCGACCACATCAACCAAATCATGAAGGATCCGGTTCTCCAACCCCATCACCAAGTCGAGATTGCGCAGACCTATGTCCGCGTCCACCGCAATGACTCGCTTGCCTGCCAACGCTAATGCAACTGCTAGGTTGGCCGATGTGGTGGTTTTGCCGACTCCTCCCTTACCGGAAGTTACCGTAATGACACTGCCGGGCATGAAGTCATTCTCCAGGAGGCATGTCTAGGTTGGGTTTGCCCAACTGCTGGCGTGTGAATGCGGAATACCATATTTTATGATCGGGTTCGGTTACTTGCGCCACACGCCTAGGCCATTTGGCTTGCTTTCGTCCCACGGTTCCACCACAATTCGACCGTCGACGATACGGGCAATTTCTGGACGGCGCTCAGGCTCTTTTTTCCAAAACATCAGCCCTCGCCCTTTCTTTTGTTCCGGTGCAACCGCCGTGACTGTGGCGATGCGAAGCTGCGTTGGCACAAAGTCTATGGCTGTCACCACGGCACGACGATTCCCGTCAGCCCCAGCATGAGCCACCCCGCGCAGCCGTCCCCATACCATAATATCCCCCCCGCTGATCACCTGGGCCCCTGGATTCACATCGCCAATAATGACAATGCTTTCCGTCTTGCGTAATACCTGCCCGGATCGCAGACTCCCCCGGTGCACATGATGTACCAAGGGACGGGAGGTCTGAGATTCAGCCGGAGCATAGCTGCTAGGCGTACCCGTGGATGCAGTGGTTGATGTGCTACTTGGCAGAAAAGCAGACATCTCTGGTACCACATTCAACGACTCCGTCTCTTCATTCGTGATAGAGACGCCCACTTCTAACGCCGCCTGGATCGTGCGTTCAGCAGTCGAGCGCACAATCCCCAACTTCATCCCATGTTCTTCCAACAAGCGCCGTATCTGGCGCAGATGGTCTTCTATAAGCGGGCGTGACCCCACATCCAGCACCACGCGGCCACCTCGGAAAAAGCCCTCAGCGGCATTTAAACGCTCCTCCAACAATTGAATCAGCTCATCCCAATCACCTTCACCCAGTTCAAGCGAGACACCACCCGGACGTCCCTTGATCTTGACCGCGCTGCGGGGTGTGGATAAACCATTCGTCAGTGATGGAATCTCATCTCCAGACGCACCATCAGCCGCTGTACTTTCGCCAGAAATAACAGGGGCTTCGCTACCGTGATGATGTACTCCATTCGTCCCGTTACTGCCCCCGTTGTGCTCATCATTGTGACCATTGGCCGCGCCCGCACCATGAATCTCATCAATACGCGCAGTTAAAGGCGGCGTGGGGCGATGAGATGCCAGCATTTCGCTGTTCACACCCTGTTCGTGTTCAGGATTGGTTTGTGGTGCAGGATTTGTCGTCGTAGACATTATATGAGCCTAGTGGCTGTTTGCCTCCATAGGACGAGCAGCCCAGGGCAGTGTAAACGTTCTGCCCACAATATCCCGCTAGCGGGGACGAATCTCGTTAAAATATGCCTCCAAGATAGTCTTGGCAACCGGCGCAGCCACAGCAGAACCTTCGCCACCATCATAAACGAAGACCACCACAGCAATCTCGGGTGCTTCATAGGGCGCATAGGCCACCATCCACGCATGGGTAGGCAGATAGTCATCACCATTTGGATTGTCAACCCGGCGACAATCGAGTACTTCTGGATCTTCTTCAGTCGGAACAGCGTCACAGAACTCTGCCGTACCTGTCTTACCTGCCACAACGATATCGGGATTATCCAATTTAACCGCATAACCCGTTCCGCTGGGGGCATTGACAACCGACCACATTCCTTCTTGGATAATCTCAATGATACCTTCGTCCAGTGGCAATTCACGCGTAAACTTCGGTGTAAAATCACGTTGCAAGCCACCATTCGCATCGGTAATCTGGTAGACGACCTGGGGCTGGACAACCTTGCCGCCATTCGCTACCGCCGCTGTGCTCACGAGAACCTGTAAGGGCGTGCCCAATACGAAGCCCTGACCGATCGACATATTATAGCTATCACCAGTTGTCCAGCTTTCCGCATACAACTGGCGCTTCCACTGGTCGTCAGGTACCGTCGCCCCCACCTCACCCGGCAAATCAATGCCCGTTGGCGGGCCATAGCCAAAGAGTTCAGTCCATTGCGCTAGTTTGCGCGGCCCCAATCCCGCAAATTGCGTTGGGGGATAGCCACCACCAACCATGTAAAAGAAGATGTCATTGGAAAGCTTTAACGCGTCTACTACGTTAATCGCCCCGTGGACAATGCCCAGTTTATGGTTCCAACTCACAAAGGGTTGGGCCAACGACATATCATTCGGAGCAAACCGATTGGGTAGGTAAATTGGTCCGGCATCGGTAAGCCGCGTATCAGGCTCGATCACATCCTCCTGCAATCCTGCTGCCGATGTGACCAGCTTAAAGGTTGAACCAGGGGGATAAAGACCGCCGATAGCGTAATTGATCAATGGGCGGCGTTCATCAGCCTCTAGCTCCAAATATCCTTCGTTGATCTTTTCTGCAAAGACATTGTTATTATATGAAGGCAAACTGACCATGCCTTGTACCGCACCTGTCATGGGGTCCATCGCAATTGCAACCCCCCACGGAGCTTCTACCTCGGTCATCTTGGCTTGTAGCGCATCCATCATCACCTGTTGAAGACGGATATCAATGCTGAGAACCAGGTTGGAGCCAGGTACAGGCTCGGCAACTTCACCCACGGTACGCATCTCGCGCCCTAAAATGTCAACCTCGACGTTTTTATAGCCTGGAATGCCACGTAACTCACGCTGGTAAGAATACTCTAGGCCATTTAACCCCACCCGCTCATTCGGATTCGTATATCCGCGTTCTCGATACGCTTGCGCGGCTGCTGCCGGAATCGGCCCCATAAAGCCCAAGATGTGGCTCATGAGATCTTCGGTTGTATATTCTCGCACGGGAACTTCGTTGACCCGTACTGCTGCAAGCCGGTATCGCTCCTCTTCAATGGAAAATGCATGCTCGCGGTCAACCAAATCAACGATTGGGACTGGCTTCGATGCGCTCCCCTGACGTTCCCACGCAATGGCTTGCTGCACCAACGCCACAAGCCCCTCCATAGGCAGCGGTTCTGAAATATCGGGCAGCAACAGCGGATGGACAAGTTCTTGAGGCGGATTCCCATCCTCACGATAAATTGTTTCTGTTGGCCCCGGCACAGTGATATAGTCTAGTTTTACACCAGCCTTGCCTACCGTAGCAGAGAAGTCAGCACGCCCCAAACGCAAGAACATAATCTCGGCCATACGTAACGCTACTTCGGGGTTGGTATCAACACCGATGGTGCGCAGGACTTCTTCAATTACTACTGCCTCTTCGTCTACCGCAGTCTCTGGATCGTCAAACGGCAGATCTTCCGGCACCAACGCCACCTCAAAGGAAGGGCGATTGCGCGTCAGAATCTGACCCGTGCGATCGTACATAACTCCACGCTTGGCAGAGACCTCGACTAGATCAAAGCGGTTGCCATCTGCCTGTTCTCGATAACTATCGCCTTCGATAATTTGGAGTTGGTAGAGCCGCACCCCAACGAATAGAAAGATCATCACGACCGCAGACCGGAACAAAAACATAGTCATGCGAGAGGTGTCTCGGCGAGTTGTTTCAAACATAGACATACGTCATCCAATCACTCATTTACTCACAGATCTTGGCTTTCCGGGATCCGGTTGAGAAACGGAATCAGCAAAACCATGAGCGTGGTATTATAAACGAGCGCAGGAACCACTACGCTTTGCATCGTAGACAAAAAAGGTACCCGATGATGGGTCACGTCTAGATATTGTAACACAGCTAAGATGCTCAGATAAGCCACTGCATAGACCAGTGTACCTGCCATCACTGCCGTCAGGGGTACCAGCGGGTTAAAGCGTGACAAAGTACGGTGCCCAAAGCCCGCCATCATCGCTGCTGCCATCAAAGCCAGGCTCGACCCACCCATAGGTCCGCCGCTAAAGATATCCAGCCCCAGCCCACCGAAAAACGCCCATATAACTGCGGGACGACTGCCATAGACCAATGCGCCGATGATGATTAAGAGCAACACCAAATCGGGCTTGACACCAAAGATCTTCATGCGTCCAGCCGCAGTCGCCTGCAAGAGACATGCAATCCCAATTAAGGGCAGCATCATGTAGTAGAGTGCGCCTCGGTTCACTGCCCACCTTCGGTCGCTCCAACCGGAGCGATAGTGTCCATCCCTGGCTCATCTATCGACGACTCATCCGGAGCAGTAGCGTCGGGCGCGACAGGAGCATCAAGGCCGGATTCACCCGCTGGCAACTCGTCCGTTGTAGTCCCATCAGGTGCAGCCCCATCTATTGAAGTACCATCCCCTGCTCCACGATTAGATGAGTTGCTATCTAGCGGTGCTTCTGCATCCAAAGGATTCGCTGCTCCCCCTTGAACAGGCACTGTCTCCGGCACCAACAGTTCTGGCACATCTTCCAAGGGATCAAAATTGGTTACAACCATAACAAGTTCCAGGCGAGACAAGTCTACAGTGGGTCGTATGACTGCCTGCTGGAAAACATCAATATCGCGCTGGCGAATCTCGATCACCTGACCGATGGGAATTCCCTTGGGGAAACGCCCACCCAGCCCCGATGTCAGCACAATTTCACCCTCTTTGAATGTCTGCCCCTGTTGGATGTAATCCATGATCAGGTCACCACCCGGAGCGCCACGCACAACACCGTTGAGCCGGCTGCTCTGCATGATGGCGTTGACTGCGCTGCTCGGATCGCTAATCATCAGCACCTTGGAGGTGTTGTCATTGACCTCGCTGATACGCCCCACCAATCCTTGGTCGGTGACGACAGGATAGCCGACTTCAATACCGTGGTCCTGTCCCAAGTCCAACATGATGTAACCGAGAAAGTTGTTGCTCTCTTGGCCAATAACCTGCGCCACAATCTGAGCGCCACGTAAATCTAAACCTGGACGCGTTTGGGCAAAGGCCAACATCTCGCGCATCAATTCGTTTTCACGCTGCACCTCGCGCAATTCAAAATTCTCGACCAACAAGTTGGAATTAACTTGCTCCAACTCGGCGTTGCGCTGGCGCATATTGCGTAACTCGAAGACAAAATCAAGCGCATCCGTCACACTTTCGGTTGCCCCTGTTGCGCTCACTTGCGCGGGCGATGTCAACTGAGTTATCACACTCTGCACAGGCTCCAAACGACCTGTGACTTGCAAAGCCATCAGGAGGATGGAGGCCAATCCGAGTATCAACAGGCGAATGCCAATATCGCCAAATGACCAGGGCCTTCTGTCAATATCACGCATAAATAGTTAGTTGTGGAAAGTTATGAGTAGGAACCGTTCGTGTCCACCATTCGCACAAGCTTAGTATAATCTCCGCACAAACTGCCGAAAACATTAGCGAATGGTGCTTTTGCGCTGCATACTGGTCAGGGTTTCCCGGTAGAATTCCGGCTTTTCCAGGATCATCCCTGTCCCCATCACGACCGCAGTCAGGGGATTATCGGCTACGTATACATGCATACGTGTTTCGTCTTGAAGACGTTGGGCAAGCCCGTGGAGGAGGGCCCCACCGCCAGCCAGTACAATCCCATACTCCATCAAATCAGCCACCAATTCGGGTGGTGTTTCATCCAAAGTTGCCTTTACTGCGTCGACAATTACCTGCACAGAGCCAGATAACGCCTCGCGAACTTCAACAGAACTGACTTCTACCGCTTCGGGCAGGCCGGTGATCAAATTGCGCCCACGCAAGATCATCGTGCGCTCGCGCTCCATCGGGTAGGCAGAGCCGATCTCAATCTTGGTACGCTCGGCCATACGCAACCCAATCAGCAAATTGTACTTCTGGCGCGCATAATTGACGATGTCCTCATTCATCTCATCACCCGCCACGCGAATCGAGCGAGAGACAACAATGCCCCCCAATGAGATCACTGCTACCTCGGTTGTACCACCGCCAATATCCACAATCATGGAACCGACCGACTCGGTGACAGGCAGCCCCGCGCCAATCGCAGCGGCCATCGGCTCCTCGACCAAACCAGCCTCACGTGCCCCGGCGCTAATGGCGGCATCGCGCACCGCGCGCTTCTCCACTTCTGTGACGCCAGAGGGAATGCCAATCACCACCCGGGGGCGCGCGGCACCAAAAGCCCGGTTGCCATGCACTTTCCCAATGAAGTGATGAATCATTTGCTCGGTTACATCAAAGTCGGAAATCACGCCATCTTGCAAGGGGCGAATCGCCACAATATGCGCAGGGGTGCGCCCCACCATCTCTTTGGCGTCGTTGCCAATCGCCTTTACCTGGTTGCGGCGACGAGATGACTTATCAATTGCCACCACGGACGGTTCGTTGATGACAATACCTCGGTTTTTGACATGCACCAGCGTATTTGCCGTGCCCAAATCAATCCCAATATCCAGCGAAAAAAGCCCTAACAGCCAATCAAGTGGGTTAATCACACGTAATTCCGTCCTTGCGTGTCAAGCAGACTCCCGCCCATAAGCCTTGCCTCACGCCGCTTCGTTTGGTCCAGCCTGCCCCGTGCGCGCACCCACTCCTGTGGCGAGCAAGACGTGGTAACGTACGCCAAGCGAAGGCAGCAGATCATTCACGAGTATACCATAGGCAAGCAACGCACAAAAAAGCATCGCTAACCTTCCATGCGTGATATACTACTAGATGATGCAAAAATTGATGCCTAATGCAACACTCGTTTCCGCGCAAGTGGAGCGCGCTGTGCCAATTTCTGATGTCTCAACTTCTATAGAACAATTCCTGCGCGATGTTGCCTCTCCGGCGAGAGCGATCCTGCGCGCTTTGGTGGCAGCCCAGAGAGAACACAAAGTCTTTATTCCAGGCCAACCCCTTGTCGTGGCGGTTAGCGGTGGGGCTGATAGCATCTGCCTGCTCCACGCATTGCATCAACTCGCCCCATTCTGGCAACTATCTCTGCATGTGGCCCATGTAGACCATGCCTTGCGCCCTGACTCAGTTGCAGATGCCGCGTTTGTGGCAGACTTTGCCCGACACCTGGGACTTCCGCTTTATATTACACGCTTAACACCGGATGTGCTGAATGATGATCCACGGGGTTTGGAAGCAGCGGCTCGTGCGGCGCGCTATGCCTTTTTGCGCCAGGTGGCTCGCCAAGTCGGAACGCCCGCCACAGGGGATGCTACAGACGAGATCACACATGAGGCCATACATGAGGTCACTGTCGTCACCGCCCATCATCAAGACGACCAAGCTGAAACGCTCCTGCTCCACCTAATTCAGGGCAGCGGCTTAACAGGTCTGGCAGGCATGGCCTGGGTAGGGCAGCTACCCGATTCTGAACAACCACCTATCCGTCTGGTGCGCCCATTGCTTGGTGTTGATCGCGCCACCATCCAGAGTTATCTACAGGCCTACGAACTGCGTTGGCGTGAAGACGCCACCAACCGAGACTCGACCTATCTGCGTAACCACTTGCGCCATTACATCTTGCCAGCGCTTGCCGAAATCAATCCCAACATTCACGCCACGCTAGCACGCACAGCGGCTCTCCTGGCCGCGGAAGCCGAACACGCCAATCACCGTGATAGCGCTGCGCTTGCCGCTGTGACCGTCACCCACACTCCCAGCGTGCGCCTCGTGCTGGATTATGTGCGCCTGGGGGGATACGATCTGGCGACTCGAAGGGGTGTGCTGCGCCAAGCACTAATTTCGCTAGGGATTGACCTACGCACTGTCGGTTCGGAAGGAATTGACGCCCTGCTCGGCCAAATAGTTCCCCCTGCCACCAGCGGCCCCCATCCCTTGGCGGAAAATTGGGTCTGGACACTCCTGCGCAATGACAACAGAGGAGATGACGACAGACGAGATAACGACAGACGAGATAACGACGAAGCCTACCAGCTTGCGCTCCATCGCAGCGATGCTTTGCCTGTGCCTGTCGTTCATCCGCATTTGGGTCAATCACTTGCAGAAGCAATCTTGCTTCCTTCAACCGGAACAGTCACGCACGCTGAATGGCAGTTACACAGCACTCTCTTTACACCAGCAGAGCTGCCTCCGGATTGGCGCGACCGTGCCCAACGCTGGCGTGTCCATTGTGATGCCGAACGAAGCAGTGAACTCTACTTGACCACGCCAAAACCAGGGATGCAGATTGCCCCGCTGGGCATGGGTGGTCAACATCGCAATCTAGGCGACATCTTCACCGACCACAAGATTCCTACCTACTTACGCCCAGGCTGGCCCGTGGTCGTACGGGAGGATGGCACGGTTGTCTGGCTCTGTGGGCTGGTCTTAGCCGATTGCGTGCGAATTCACCCTGCCACCCGCCAAGTACGCCAACTCCTTTGGGAGCCATACTCGTACGAGCAAGCAAACTCATGAGCAACCGTGTCAATGTCAAGCCCTTGATGCACTGGCTGATCTACCGCGGCTATACCGTGCGGATCACGCAGCGCACTGCTACCCATGTCGCAGGGATCATGACCACGCCCGATGGTGCGATCTCCTTTCGCTATGATCCGGTGACACAAACGGTCTCGCTACCGGAGAAGACCGTTATTATCAATGAATATGGTTGGGAAATTGAACCGTAATGACGCCTGAATCCTATGCGCCCGTTGTGATTAAAGCAGGGCGCGAGAAACCAATCATCCAGCACCATCCCTGGATCTTTAGTGGAGCCATCCAAAAACTCCCTGCTGACGCACCCGACGGAGCTATCGTTGATGTGGTAGATAGCCATAACCGCTGGCTGGCACGCGGCTATCTCAACCGCACCAGCCAGATTCAAGTGCGTATTCTCACCTGGCAACAAGACGAAATCGTGGATGATGCCTTTTGGCAACAGCGTCTTGCTACTGCTGTGGCACATCGCATCCCCCTGCTTGCCAAAAATGACACGACGGCCTATCGCCTCGTCAATGCCGAAAGTGACTATCTCCCTGGGCTGATCGTGGATCGCTATGGAGACCATCTTATTGCCCAGATAGGCACGTTGGGGATTGACCAGCGCAAGGGGACTTTGGCGCAGATCCTGCTTGACCTCACTGGCTGCCAAAGCATCAGCGAGCACAGCGACACTGCCGCCCGCCGCCTCGAAGGGTTGAGCGATGCCCAGGGTTTGCTAGCAGGCACGCCGCCCCCTGACCAAGTAGAGATTACAGAAAAAGGGTTGCGTTTTGTGGTGGAATTGAGCGGTGGTCAGAAAACTGGCTTCTACATGGATCAACGGGCCAATCGCCAAGCAGTCGCCAGCTATTGTACCGGGGCGACTGTTCTCAATGGCTTTAGCTACACAGGTGCCTTTGCCGTCCATGCCCTGGCAGCAGGAGCCATCCATGTCACCAACATTGACAGCAGCGTGGATGCATTGGAATTAGCCGAAGTAAATCTGCGTCTCAATGGCTTTGACCCCGACGATATGACCGAGAACATTGCCGGAGACATCTTTCAGATCTTGCGCGACTGGCGCACCAATGCGGATCGAAATGCGGATCGAATCGAGTATGATGTCGTTATTCTTGACCCGCCCAAATTTGCCAGTAATAAGCAGCAAGTAGAACGGGCATTGCGTGGCTATAAAGATATCAACCTGCTCGCCCTGCAATTGGTCAAGTCGGGTGGCATTCTGGCAACATTTAGTTGCAGTGGCTTGGTCAGTGCTGACCTTTTCCAAAAGGTACTCTTTGGTGCAGCCGTTGATGCTGGCCGCGAGGTGCAAATTCTCGAATGGCGGCGTCAAGATGTAGATCATCCGATTGCAATCACCTTTCCGGAAGGGGAATATCTCAAGGGACTGATCTGCCGCGTGCTTTAAGTCATCCTCGCGAACTAGACTATCCGAACCATGAACACTTTATTTGATCGTTTTCTGACTCTCTTACAGCATGACCTCCAGCAACCACTACCGGGTCAGGCTGCCCAGTTCAATATGGCCCCTCGACCCCGCACAGGTGCGGAGATGAACGAAACCGAGCATCCAGATGCGCGCCAAAGCAGCGTACTCCTGCTCTTCTATCCCTACGAGGAGACAGTTTATTTTCCGCTGATCCTGCGTCCTACCTACCCAGGTGTGCATAGCGACCAAGTAGGTTTGCCAGGGGGCGGCTACGAAGCGCAAGACAGCGATCTGATAGAAACTGCATTGCGTGAAGCCCAGGAAGAAATCGGTGTTGATCCTGCCCAAGTCAGCGTCTTGGGGCAATTGAGCAAGCTCTATATTCGACCAAGTAACAACTTGGTTTTGCCCGTAGTGGGTTGGAGTGCTGAGCGTCCTACTTTTCGGCCCGACCCGCACGAAGTGGCCCTGCTGATCGAAGCCTCGCTGCTAGAGTTTCTTGATCCCGCCAATCTACGGACAGAAGTCTGGGAATTCCAGAACCGCAAGGCAAGCGTCCCCTTGTTTGGCATCCAAAACCAAGTTGTCTGGGGCGCAACTGCCATGATCCTAGGCGAATTGCTGGCGCTGCCCGCGATCCGACACGTCCCTGGACTGGTGCAGGCGTGACCGTTTCGCCACTTCAATTTGGCCTGTACCGCACAGCATGGTACGATCCGAAACTGTGATGCACAGCGACTCTACCACCTACTCTATTTCTCCGCGTACCCACCGATCTCCCTATGCTCGCAGGCTGTGGGTTTTGCTGCCCCTCTTGGCATTGGTCTGTGGCGGCCCGCTTCCTGTTCGTGCGGCAAATCTGGCACAAAGTGCTGGCGATCCGCTCGTGATGGCCTTTTATTACACGTGGTTTGATCAAAACACGTGGACCTATGACACCTTAAGCGATCTGCCTGCCGAGCCTTATGTCAGCGCCGACCGTGCTGTGATGGGCCGGCATATTGACCAGGCCAAGCGCGCGGGGATTGATGCCTTGCTTGTGGCATGGTATGGGCCTGGTGGCGGTAATCAAACTGAACCCAATCTCGCCGCCATGTTGGAGGAAGCCAACGCCCGTGGTTTTAAGATTGGTGTCCTCTTTGAAACGACCTCACCCTTCTTTGGGGGTCCGGGCGATGTGACGAGTGCGCTTCAACATCTCCAATCCACCCACGTTAACCATCCCGCTTTTTTGCGTGTCGATGGTCGTCCAGTGGTCTTCTTCTGGCGACCCACTCTCTATGGAGTTGATACCTGGCAAGGAATTCGTGCCCAGGTTGATCCCAATTACAGCAACATCTGGATCAGCGAAGGGGTGGACACCAGCTATCTCTCGGTCTTTGATGGACATCATCTCTACAGCAACACCTGGAACCCACCCGCCGACCTCAACACCACCAACCAGAAGTTTGCCTCACGCGTTGCCCAGGCACGCGAGAGCTATGGCGCGCACAAATTTTGGGTTGCCACGGTGATGCCAGGCTATAACGATGTCAAGATTCGCGGCGGGGGTGGCTTTGCCCGCGATCGCGAAGGGGGCAATTACTTTGCCCAGAGCTGGCAAGCGGCCATCGCCAGCAGTCCCAACTGGATTGTCAGCAACAGCTTTAACGAGTGGCCCGAAGGCTCCTATATTGAACCCAGCGCGGCCTTTGGCGATATGTTCCTCAACCTAGCCGCCACCTACAGCCAGCAGTTCAAATCGGGCGGTGGTTCAGCAATCACCTTTGCGCCACCAGCCCCATTGCCACCCGCTGCCACACCAACCCCGACGCCAGTGCCCACTGTCCCCACAGCCTATGTCAGCACTGCCATGCTCAATTTGCGCTCAGCACCCAGCACCGATGCTGAGATTGTGGGGCAAGTCACATCAGGCGCAGCGTTAGAGATTAGTGGGAAGCATCCAAACTGGCCTGAGTGGTGGCAAGTAAATCACAACGGCCATTCAGCATGGGTCTATGGCCCGCTGATTACCACAGGCGGGCCAATGGAACAGGTCGCCACGCTAGCGGAAGACGCGCTACCTGCACTTGCCCAGGCAGAGACAGTGCCAGACGAAGCCACATCCGACGCGCAAGATGCCAGTGCATCTCGCCAACTCGTTCCCGGTGAAACCGCTGCCAGTGCAACACTGCTCTCGGTTCCGGAAGGCGCGCAGCCCTCTGCGCCACTCGCCCCCTTTGCTGCGACAGAGGCTCCAAGTGGCCCGCTCATCGATCCCAACTACCAGCCCGTCCGGCCCTATCTCGCACGCTAGCCAGGAGAAGTTTATGTGTACTGAGATGACCACAAGCCTGCACCACCGGGCATTGCAAGACGACATTGAGCGTGTGCTGATCGACGCCGACACCATTCAAGCACGCATTCGAGAACTCGGCAAGGAGATTGCCGGAGTCTACCGAGGCCAGGACTTGCTCTTGATCTCGGTGTTGAAGGGCAGCATCGTCTTTATGGCCGATCTGATTCGCGCCATCAATCTTCCCCATGAGATCGACTTCATGGCAACCAGCAGCTATG
>CAMPHP010000016.1 GCA_946885925.1 uncultured Litorilinea sp. | reverse complement strand
CTTGTTGCCCCCCTCCGGCCCCATGTCGATCAGCCAGTCACAACTCTTGATCACATCCAAGTTGTGCTCAATGACCAAGACCGTATTGCCCATATTAACCAGTTCGTGCAGCACGAGCAGCAGCTTGCGTACATCTTCAAAGTGGAGACCCGTTGTCGGTTCATCCAAGATGTAGAAGGTGTTGCCTGTGGCGCGGCGGCTCAGTTCCTTACTCAACTTGATACGCTGTGCCTCACCGCCGGAGAGGGTAGTTGCTGGCTGTCCTAATTTCACATAACCTAGGCCAACCGCGTTGAGCGTTTCTAGCTTGTTGCGAATGCGTGGGATGTTCTGGAAGAACTCTAGTGCTTCTTCTACAGTCATCTCCAACGCATCAGCAATCGACTTGCCACGGAACTTGATCTCCAATGTCTCCCGGTTATAGCGTCTACCCTTACACTCTTCACAGGGAACATAGACATCGGGCAAGAACTGCATCTCAATGCGGATAATGCCGTCACCCTGGCAGGTCTCGCAACGCCCCCCTTTGATGTTGAAGCTAAAGCGCCCCGGCTTGTAGCCACGAATCTTGGCTTCGGGCAGGCTGGCGTAGAGTTCACGCAGGTAGGTGAAGAGTCCGACGTAGGTAGCAGGATTGCTGCGCGGCGTGCGGCCAATCGGACTTTGGTCAATGTCAATAACCTTGTCGATGTACTCAACGCCTTCGATCAAATCATGCTTACCAGGACGATCTTTTGCGCGGTACATCAGTTGGGCTAGTCGCTTATATAGAACGTCTACAACCAACGTTGACTTCCCGCTGCCGCTGACACCCGTAACTGCCACAAATTTGCCCAAGGGAATCTGTACATCTACGTTACGCAGGTTGTTCTCTTTGGCACCCCGGACCGTTAGATAATTGCCATTGCCTTCACGCCGCTCGGTAGGCACTTCAATGCGCCTCTCGCCGCGTAAGTACTGGGCAGTCAGACTTTCGGGTGAGTGGATGAACTCCTCTTGGGGAAGTGAACAGACGACATGCCCGCCATGCTCTCCTGCACCTGGCCCCATGTCCACAACCCAGTCGGCAGCGCGGATCGTGTCTTCGTCATGTTCCACCACCAACACCGTATTGCCCAGATTGCGCATTCCCTGCAATGTCTCAATCAGCCGTGCATTGTCGCGCTGGTGCAAACCGATGCTCGGTTCATCCAAAATATAAAGCACACCCATCAACTGGCTACCGATCTGCGTTGCCAGCCGGATACGCTGGGATTCCCCACCGGAAAGGGTGACTGCGGTGCGGTTCAATGTTAAATAGTCCAGACCAACGTTGAACATAAATCTGAGCCGCGCTGCAATCTCTTTTAACACCTGTTGGGCGATGGCCTGTTGGCGCGGGGTGAGCGGGCTGGGTGCGGGATGACCATTGCCATTGACGCTGCTTGCGTCATCTGGCGTTTCGCCTTGCAGCCGTTGCACCCAGGCTAGGGTGTCGCCTACGGGCCGGTTGGTTACTTCATAGATGTTTTTGCCATCAATGAGCACTGCCAATGCTTCCGGGCGCAATCGCTTGCCGTTACATGTTGGGCATGGACGCAGGCTCATATATTCTTCTAACTTAGCGCGGATATATTCGCTGCTGGTCTCCTGATAGCGCCGCTGTAAATTGGCAATGACGCCGTTAAAGCCAGTTTCATAATAGCGATGGTCGCCGCCACTGGTCTTGTACTCGATACGTACTTTTTCCTGTTTGCGCGGCGGGCCATAGAGAATGATGTCGCGCTGCTTGGAACTCAACTCTTTTAGCGGCACGTTAAAAGGAATGGCAAATTGCCGCCCTACTGCCTGGAGTAGCTGCCCATAATAGCCATCACTGTCATCTTCATTATGCCGCCGCCAGGGGATTACCGCGCCATCTGCCAAACTTAACTCGTCATCGAGAATTAACTCTGGGTCAAACTCCTGCAATGTCCCTAACCCTGTACAGGTTGGGCAAGCGCCGTGGGGACTATTAAAGGAAAAGGTGCGCGGCTCGATCTCTGGCAGGCTGGTGCCACATTTGATACAAGAAAAGTGTTCGCTATATGTGCGATCAACAGGGTTGTCACGGTCACTCACATCTGACAAGATCATGACCCCTTCACCCAGACGCAGTGCAGTCTCTACTGAATCGCTGAGGCGCGCCAGGTCAGGCCCCATCACATCGGGATTGTCCGGATCAGGCTCGGCATGGTGTACGATGAGCCGGTCAATAACTGCTTCAATCGTGTGCATCTTGTAGCGATCTAATTCAGGGACTTCCGTCACCTCATAGATTTCGCCATTGACGCGTACGCGGACATAGCCCTGTTTTTGTAGGTCTTCGAGGACATTCTTGTGTTGCCCTTTGCGATCTTTAATGAGGGGCGCAAGAATCAAGATACGAGCGCCTTCCGGCATCTCCATAATGCTGTCCACAATCTGCGAGGCAGATTGTTGGGCGATGGGTTCGCCACATTCGGGACAGTGGGGCTGGCCGACACGCGCAAAGAGCAAACGCAGATAGTCATAGACTTCTGTGACCGTGCCTACGGTAGAGCGCGGGTTGCGTCCTGATCCTTTTTGGTCGATAGAGATCGCAGGACTGAGTCCTTCGATCTGATCCACATTTGGTTTTTCCATCAATCCCAAGAACTGGCGCGCATAGGCCGAGAGAGACTCTACATAGCGCCGCTGTCCTTCGGCATAGATGGTGTCGAAAGCTAAGCTGCTCTTGCCGCTACCACTGAGGCCGGTGATGACCACCAACTTGTCGCGCGGGATCTCTAGGTGAACATCTTTTAGATTGTGTTCGCGGGCACCGCGTACGATGAGTTTATCTAAAGCCATGTCTGATGATCTCCTCCGTCTCAGGCAATGAGCCAGAATCGAACGTGTGTTCTTTCAGTCTGCTATTGTACGTGAACCGGCGCGCGATTGCAACTCTCGCGCGCCGAATGTGTGTTGTATAAAAAATTACTGAACCATCGATCGTTGCCATACTAAGCATCACAATGGTATTGAGAAATTACCTGTATAGCAAGTCTAAAGATCCTTGCAGAGGTCGATTGCTCAACAGGAAAAGGATAAGGTATAGTGGCGAAAGATGCAGTAACCTAGCTCCAATTAAGTTGATGCTTGCTTTTGCCATGCTCTAGACTCTTCTCTTGAATTGCGGCAGAGAGACCCCTACGGGGTGACAGAGCAGCGAGACCCCTGCGGGGTGACAGAGCAGAGAGCAGACCATTATCCAAAAGCGGCAACTTTGGGTTGCGTATTTCAAGGTGCTGGCTAATGCAGCGTTTGAAAACAGCAAGGGTAATAACAATGATAACGACGGTGGAGGTCACGGATGGGTGACGCACAAACGATCCCCGCGCCAGCCGAACTGGCTGATGAACTAGACTATTCGGCCTATCTCTTTTGGGAGACCTTGGCCGAGATGGAGCCAGCAGAGATCGAAACTGCACAACTTGGGTCAGGGTGGACAGCCAAGGCGCTTGTGGCCCATCTTGCCTTTTGGGATGAGTATCAACTCGCGCGTATGCAAGCAGCCTTGGCGGGCAACTCGCGGGCAGGGTATGCGCGACCGCTCATTGACAATGATGCCCGCGCGATGGAAGATGCTGACCGTCCCTGGGATGAAGTCGAGCAAGCGGCCAAAATAGCACGCCAACGTTTGGTAGAGTTCGCCCGTGCGCTATCGCCCGATGTGCTCATACAAGTGTATCAAGAGGGTGGTAATCAGTTTTCTGTACTCAAGCAGTTGCAGCATATGGCACACCATGTGCGGACGCACCGCCGCGAGATTCAAGCCTACTGCGGTTCGCTGGATCGCTGGGGGCGGGCAGGGCTGCGTACGCTCATGGTCGAGCAACATGATAATCTGATGAATAGTATCGCTGGGTTGGCAGAAGAGACAATGTTGTCTACGCAGGTCTGTGGCACCTGGTCAATCCGCGATGTGCTGGCCCATGTGTTAAGTTGGAATGAGTATTGCGCCAAGCTGTTAAAGCAATGGCCCGAACCCGACCCAGCTGCCATCGCTGAATGGTCATGGATGGAAGGGGATAGCATGGCTTCCATGAATGACCGGCTTATGGCGGCACGGGCGAATCTTACGCTGATTGAGATTGCCGATGGCTTGACAACCGAGCACCGGCGCATTATGCGTCTGTTTGATCGCGCCAGCGAAGCGGATCTGCGTAGTGAAGGGCTGACGTGGGGAGGGCCAGGGGTGATGTCCTGCTTCCTCTATGAGATTAGTGTTCACGAAGCGGAACATGCAGCACAGATCTGGGCTTTTCGGGCTGGAATGTTGGAATCAGAGGCGGCGCGAAACCGGAGCGATGACTCATAATTTCTGTGAAGGTCTGCTATGAGTGATTCTGCAGGTGAGCCAGAACAGACGCCATGGGTGATGCACCTCTATGCCATCTTACCCAATGTCGAGCGAACAGCCATACTGCTATTGCCCACAGATGAAGGCTGGATGCTGCCCAACGTGCATGCAGGAGATGACATCATACCTATCTAGCAGCGTGGTCCGCGTATGAGTCACCACAACGGCTGTTGGAGGCGTGGGAGGTTGCGAAGCACGTAACAGCCCTCCACCATGCGGTGAGTTATCTGCATATCGTGGAGAACCTTGAGCCGCTGGTGCAAGCAGAAGTGAGTGACGGACTCCAGGATTTCTTGCGCTATATGCTGAAGAGTGCTGATATGCCATCACTCACTTCTGTCTAATGGCGGAGTCGGGTCGTCCTCGTATGTGATCGAGAGTATGTGAATATTCATGGCATGGAGTTGGTTGATAACCCCAAGCAGCACTGCTTGATCAGCTATGTGCCCGCTAAGCAGTGTCTCCTCACTTGCAAGGTTCGTGATGGTGATGTCACCCAGCCAGTCGGTCCATATGGATGTGAGATGGCCCCGCACGCGAAATTCACAATACATACTTACTCCTCACTGCCTTCACTGGCTGAATCGAGATCGGGTGACTCCTCATGGGTTAGCTCGATAGCTATCTGTTCTGATGGCGTGATAAGCGGGCCGCTTAGGCTCTGCAAGAATGCGACAAGTTGGTCTAGTTCTTCCTGCGTCAAGTTCAATGCATGCAGTTCGCTATGACCAGCGGGTGCTTCTGGCGCTTGGTTGTAGTGCTGCACGACCTCTGCCAGCGTAGCAAACTGCCCTGCATGCATATAAGGGGCGCGCTCTGCCACATCACGCAAGGATGGTGGCTTATACTGGCGCACCAGTTCATGTCCTTCTGCCACCATATAGCGCAACTCGGCGCAATCGTCGGGAGTGGCATCGCTGTAGGGGCCAAGACAGTTGAATTCATCTGCAAGCACTTGCTGTGCGCCGGTAGCTCGTCCCAGATCCTCTGGCAAGCCTGGCACGGCAGGGATGCCGGTGTTATGGAAGTGATTATCTGTAAAGAGCGGCCCATTGTGACATTGGGTGCAGTCTGCTTTGCCAATAAAGAGGCGCAAACCTGCAACCTCCTCCGGCGTTAAGGCAGCATTCATCGCTGCCCGATCTTCCTGCAACAATGCCTCTACATAGTGGTCAAAGCGTGAAGGGCCGGGCATGATCTGTCGTTCATAGGCTGCAATTGCCTTTCCCATATTGGCAAAGGCACGATTGATTGCCTCTTGTTGATCTGGCATCAACGTCTCCCAAGCCGCAGTCGCGTCCGGGTCTGCCACAGGGCCAGCATGCAAGGGGAGGGGGGCTAAGTCGGGTAGCGGGCCAAAGATCGCTTCATACTCGTTCTTGTAATGTTCTGCCAAGAGATGAACATAGTAGGTGCGGTCTCCGCCATGCTCCACCGGGCTTTCCAATGGTCCCAGCGCCTGTGCCCACTGGCTGTCTTTGCGCCCATCCCAGAAGAGCCAAGGGCTATAGGCTGTACCGGCAATTGGCATGGCGCGCCGGTTGGTGATGCCAACGCCCTCGGATAGAGGTTTGCTGTCCTGGAACATCAATTGTGGAATGTGGCAGGTGGCACAAGCCACCTGCCCATTGGCACTAAAACGAGTATCGAAGAAGAACTTTTGTCCCAATGCCGCAGCAGCCATGTCATCACCGTATTGATTGGAAGGGTCTGCTGGTAGAGCTGGCAGACTTCCGATCCAGAGCGAGCGCAGCATGGCAATTTCGGTATCTGTCCAGGGAGAACGGGGCCAGAAACGAAAGGTTAGCCAAGTCCCACCCGCTATGACCAATGCCGCTATGCCAATGATGATCCACAATGAATTGCGTGTGCGCGCTTTCATAACTCCACCTTCTTCGATTAACCTCATCAAATTATTGGCGTCAAACAGTTGGCGTCAGATTATTGGAGCAACAGGTTAAAACGTACCTGATCCTGTTTGCCGCCAGCTTCAATCTGGAAATCCACTACCCACCAGCCCGGCATATGAAACTTTAGACCCTCCACCACATAGTCCCCATTGCCAAGATAGCGGGTGACTTGCGGGCGAGTGGGGAGTCCATGACCATGCTGGGGCATGTCCCCATCGACCGTGATCTTGGCATCCTCCACTGGCTGTCCCGTCGCATCCTCTAGGTGGAGAGTCCACTGTTGGATTTGATTGATGGGAATCGGGTTGATCTCTGCCGTATAGGCCACTTGATATAACCCCTGTTCTGTGGGAAGGCTTGTCGAGAGATCCAGATCATCCGGTACGTAACTCATGTAGTAGATCCCACCCGCCACTACCACTGCGATAACGAGCACGACTACGCCAACGATACCCAACCATACCTTTCGTGCCTTGCGAGGGGCAACTGTGGGTGTAGCTGCTGTATTTGCGATTTGCATCGTATTGATTCTCCTTACGTTCTGTTTAATTGCGTTCTGTTTGATAGTGTTGTGTTCGATTGACATTGCGTTTGAAATGCTCGCTGCTGTTAGGCTGCGGCTTGTACCATCCGCCCTTTGCCCAGCCGGTTTCCGAGCCAGATTGCGCCTGTGAGACTCAATAGACCGATGAGCAGGGTAGGGGCAAGACGTTGAATAGGCCACTTCTTCTGCGCCAGTTGTAGATGTTCAGCAGGATACTCCAATGTACGGGCGGAACTCTGGGCATCCGGGGTGCTGCGCCATTGAGCCACATCAGCCAGCGTTACATCAAAGGCAAAGGGACGGCTAGCGCTGGTTGTCCCCGCCGGATATAGTGCCTCCACCTCCACACCCTGTGTTCCCGCCCACTCCGTTAATCCTGCGACTGCTGCTGTCTGTTCGCCGGGAATGATCAGTCGGTCCAAGCGCGGTGCGCTGGCATAGTCTGCCCGTGGGATAAGTGTGAGGCCGTGGCGGGAGCGGATGGCCTTGCGTCCTGGCGCAAAGGTGATTGTGTTGGCTGTGAAAGTCCGGCCATACGTATCCAGCACTGCGGTTAGGTCAATTTCGTCCACGCCTTCGAAGAGTGGCACGCCGATTTGCGCGCGCTGCCAGATCAAGGCTGCATTGGCATCAGACGCAAAGAGGGACGCGGTTGCAGGAGGCCACTGGTAGTCAGGCATGGTCAAAAACTGTGCATGGGGGTAGTTCAGCCGAGACGCTACGGATTGGGCCACCTCCTGACCTAATAGCTTCTTGATGGTATAGAGACTGGCATCGATTCCTGCTGTAATACCCGCGGACGTAATAATGTTGCCGTTGTCGGTATAGCGCACCCCACGTACTAATTGGATATGGGGATACTCCTTTGCCAAGACCTTAAAGTAGCTTTGATGCGTAGTGACCATGCTGTCATCGGCCAATCCCGTTGCGGCCAAAACATGGGCACCCCCACAAATAGAAACCAGCAGCGTCTCTGGTCCTGCTTGGTCGCGGATCCACTGGGTAATCGCCGGGTCCTCTGGGTTCTTGATAAAGGGAATCACAATCACATCCGGTTTTCCACCCAACAATTGCTCCACTTCCGCAAAAGAGTAGTGGGGCATGATGTCTACGCCACCCCACATGAAGGGAGTGAATTTGCGTTCGGGTGCTACCACATAGACATTGAAGGCGTCGGCGGTGGTAAAGACTGCATAGGGTGCCAATAGGTCGGTGATCTCCGTGCCCTCGTTGCTCGCTACCACTACCACCGTTGGTTTCGCTGGGTCATGGACCGGCATCTCTGCTGCAGGGCCGGAATAGGGCGTTGCAGCGGGTGCGGTCAGGGCAGCTTGCGCTCTCATGAGCATGATTGCGCCAACAATCAAGGGTGGAATGACAAAGGCAAGGGTGTAGCCTCCGATCTTCAAGAGTCTGCGACCAATGCTTTTCAGTGGTACGCGGTTGGTTGACAGTGTGTTGGTAGGTAGAGTGTTGGTAGCCACAGTGATGACCTTTCTCATCTGCACTTCTAAGCTCACGTCGTTTGCTTTCTTGTTGATGAGGATAGTGGTTGGGGTGGGGTAGTGTCATGCCCCACGTGGGGTATGGCGTGGGGTATTGTTGGAGTATCGAAGCCGCGGGCGCGCAACCCTTGCTCGAAGCCAGACTTCAAGGAAGGGTACGGCCAGTTGGTTTATGCAGTTTCAGCTTGATTGCTTGATAAGTGGTGATACAGAGCAGCCCTACTCGTTCCGAACGAGTATATTTGGCCTTGTCACCCCGTAGGGGTGACAGAGTGCTTACCGACGTAAATTGCTAAACATCAGCAAGCTCCGGCCAAGTGCGAGACAATCTAGAGAGGGTAACGTGGGGTTATAACAAGCCAAGCTCGCGGCTGCGGCGGATCGCTTCTGCTCGGCTGTGGACCGCAAGCTTGCCATAGATATTTTTGACATGCTTGCGCGCTGTATCCACCGCGATAATCAGCCGTTCGGCAATCTCATTGCTGGAGAGGTCATCTGCCATCAAGCGCAGAACTTCCAACTCCCGTTCGCTGAGCGGCTCCGGCAGGGCTGTGTTTGCAGGCTGATAGACTGCTGCATCCGTGCGGTAATCCAAAGCTGCCAACAAGGTTCGTACGTAGGGTACGGATATGGATAGCGAGGCTGGCAACCGCCCTTGTCCGTGGGCCTCTAGCAGTTGGGAGAGCAGTTTTGCCATGACGAAGCCCTCATCGGCAAAGACGCGGACAGAGCGCTCTGGTTCTGCCAACGCAAGCGCCTTGGCTAGCACCTCTAGCGCCTCTTGCTGTCGGTCACATTCTGCCAGCGCCAACGCATAAAGGGCCGACGCTCGAATGAGGCTGCCTGTCCGCCCGCTGCTCTCCGCGTGCTGGACCATGCGCGATAGCAGCGTAACGGCATCGGTAAGCGATTCTTCATCCGGTACACTGCGTGCGTTGAGCAGCAAATAACGCGCCAGATGCAAATAGGCTGGTTCCCGGTAGGGGGTCAGTTCGTCATCAACGGTGATCCCTTGCTCTGTCACCCACTGGCTGAGCGCTGACAAGTTACCCTGATCTAGGTACATGCGCGCATTGTAGAGTACCAGGGGGGACGAGCGCGCCTGTAAATGATGCGAGACCACAAACGCGTTGGCTATTGCCAGATATTCCTCTGCGCCTTGGCTGTCATTCTGAACGTGTCGCACCCGCGTGAGGGCAACATAGGCGCGCAACAGCCCCATTGGAAAGCCTTCCCGGTTGATCTGATCTGCGCTTTCCTGTAGATACTGCTCTGCCAGATCAAGCTCGTTACGTTCCAACGCAATTTCCCCGCGCAGCAAAGCAATATGGCCCTCCACAGGAAAACGGGAGAGATCCGCGTCTTGCAGCAACAACAGCAAATGGCTGCATGTTTGTCCGGCTGCATTCAGGTGCAATTGGCTTATTTGCATGGATGCCAGATGCCAGAAGGCCGCGAGCATGGCAAAGCTACTGCCGATTTCTTGGCTCAGTTCCATGGCATAGGTAAGCATCCCGGTCGCGTCTGCCACGCTTCCCATCGCGGCCTCAGCTATGCCAAGATTGATAGCCGCCATACAACGCCAGCTAATTGTCTCTTCGGGAAGCAGATCCAACGCTTGGCGCGCACTACGAGTTGCCTCGTCAAATTGCCGTCGCAGCCCTGTGAGCGAGCTGCGGATAGCGGAAAGCATGCCAAGCACAAGTGGAGCGTCAGCAGGTGGTTCGGTGGTAAGCGTCTTTTCCGCCTGTTGTAGCCGTTGCTGCGCCGAAGCCATGCGATTGGTTAGGACGAATACCCAAGCATAATAGAGATTTAGCCGAGGACGAGCCATCAGAATTTCTTCTGGCAGTGCGGCAAGCCATCCCTGTAAGGTATGGAGTTCGGGACGACGCCAGAGCAGTAACTCTGCCGCGTGCTCAATCAGATTGGCAGCCTGGTCATAATCTTGGGCGGCGAGCGCGTGGCTGACTGCTTCGACGAGCAATCCTTGTTGCTCGAACCAGGCGGATGCCCGCCGGTGTAACTCTGGCACAAGTTCCGGTCTCTGTTGGTGTAAGCGATGGCGAAGAAAGTCGGTAAAGATTTGATGATAACGATACCACTCTCGCTTCTCGTCAAGCGCCACCACAAAGAGATTGGCGCGGTCTAGCATTTCTAATTGCGCCCGCGCATGGGGCTGACCTGTTACGCACTCGCACAAGGAAGCATTCAGACGCACAAGGATGCTGCTCTGGAGCAGGAACTCTTGCACACCGGCAGGTTGGCGTTCCAACACCTCACCGGCTAGATAATCTAAGATGAAGCGATGGTCGCCAGCAAATGTTTGTACGAATTGATTGGCATCGGTGCGCCCTTGCAGAGCAAGCGCGGCAATCTGCAAGCCTGCTGCCCAGCCTTCTGTGCGTTGTGTCAGGGCGGCGATCGCTGTCTCGTCCAAGTGCAGACCGGGCACTTGCGTCAGGAATGATGCCGATTCTTCAGTCGAAAAGCGCAACGCCCCTGCGCGTAATTCCACCAATTCGCCGCGGACGCGTAACCGTGCCAGTGGTAATGGCGGCTCGGTGCGCGTGGCGATAACGAGGCGCATTTGGGGTGGCATATGATCGAGCAGAAAGGTTATGCCCTGGTGGATCGCTTCGGCGTGAATGGCATGGTAGTCATCCAAGACCAGGGTCAAGGGGGCAGGCAGGGCAGCCACTTCGTTAATGAGGATGCTCAAGAGGGCTGGCATGGGTAGCGGGTTGGGTTCGTGGAGCAGCACCAGCATGCTATCACCGAGGTTCGCGTGCACCTTCTGGAGCGCGGCAATGACATAATCCCAGAAGCGCACGTTATCATTGTCCCCCTCGTCTAACGAGAGCCAAGCGACCTGCCCTGGGTGCTGCATCACCCATTCCGCCAGCAGCGATGTCTTGCCAAAGCCGGGTGGAGCAGCCACCAATGCCAGCTTCGTACCTGGCTCCTGTACCATTGCGAGCTGCTCTATAAGTTGTGGGCGCGATACCTGGGTGCGGCGCACTGGGGGAACAGATAGCTTTGTGTGAATGAGCAGCGTGGACATCGTGATTAGAACCGCCTCGACCGCGTGGTAGAAAAGGAGCGTGCAAACTCGTACGTTAAACAGGCATGCGGTGGAATAGCCGCATGTTGATTAGAATTGTTAGAGTTTACTGCTTATTCTGCGTGAGTGTCAAAGACAATACGCTAAAACGCTTTCGTAGTTTCTGGCGTGCCTCACCCCATTCTCGCCACGCTGGCACGCCTGGGCGTGGTGAATGATTTGGATACGCCAAGGCAATGCTGTGAAACTTGGCTAGGAAGCGCGCTGCGGCAAGCCGCGCTGTCGAACGGTCTGCATAGGGCGTGGGACTGGCTTCGAGAGGCATCACAACAGTTCTGCAAAGGTATAGCTTCCGGTACAACTACACAGAATTTGTAAGGGTTAAAACTGAAACAGAAGCAATTTTCATGGCAGCGTTTTTGGAACCTCATACTCCGGGGATGGTGCTTGACTGTGCTCTATCAATAGCGCTCTATCTATAAAAAAGAGGATCTGATGCTGAATCTACAAGTATTTATCGCCAGTACTCGCGACAATCGGCTTGGCCCTGTAGTGGGTGATTGGTTTTTTGAATATGCCCAAAAACATGGGAAATTCAATGTTGAACTGGTAGATCTGAGAGCGGTCAATCTGCCCTTGTTTAATGAGCCGCGGCATCCGCGGCTGCGACAGTATGAGCACGAACACACGAAGGCATGGAGCGCGGTGGTACAGCGAGCCGACGCGTTTGTCTTTGTTACGCCAGAGTATGATCACAGCAGCCCCCCGGCACTGCTCAATGCGCTCTGTTACCTTGTTCACGAGTGGGCATACAAGCCCGTTGGCTTTGTGAGCTATGGCGGTGTCTCGGCTGGTACGCGCAGTGTCCAGATGACCAAGCTAACAGTAGTGGCATTGAAGATGATGCCAATGTTTGAGGCGGTAAATATTCCCTTCTTTAACCAGTATGTCGACAGTGATACCGGAACGTTCAAGCCGCCTGACATTCAGAATCAGGCGGCTGGGGTGATGCTGGATGAACTGCTCAAGTGGACCGAGGCGCTCAAGCCGCTGCGAAGTTAAGTAGTTCATAGTGAGCATAAAAGGCTTCAGGTCTAGCGCCTGGAGCCTTTTTACTCTACACACTTCGTTTTGAATGAGGAGCAGACCGTGTTGATTGACCGGCGTATCAGAGTTCTAGCTATTCTTGTTGCGACTATCTTATTGGTAAGCGCATGTGGCAATCGTTCGACGTCTACACCCACCATAATACCCCCCACTCCTACGCCATTACCTACACAAACTGAAGCGCCCGCTTCTACTGCACAGGCAGAATTGGCCTCATTGCCGTCACCAACCGTCGTCTCCGCACCAGTGCCGCCATCAAGCACTGAACCGGCACTGGTGCTGCTGCCTACTGTGACCCCTACGCCTGCCACTTTGGAGATCTCACCTACAGTCGAGACTACGGCGGCTGTCTCTGGTACAGCCACAAACCCTGTTGTAAATTCGGCGGAACCTTTGCCCTTTGCGATCGCGCTACCGCCTGGTTTTGAGATTCGCTATTTTGCCAAAAATGTACCCAATGCGCGCTCGATGGCGTTGGGCACAAACGGAACGCTGTTTGTTGGCTCGCGCAGTGCAGGCAATGTCTATGCGCTGGTTGACCAGAATGGCGATTATCAGGCAGATCAGGTGCTAACGATTGCCAGTGGTTTGAATGAACCCAATGGTGTGGCCTTCCATGAGAACGCGCTGTATGTGGCGGAGATCAGCCGCATTATTCGCTTTGACAATATCGAAGCAAGTTTAGAAAGCCCACCTGCGCCCGTGGTGATCAACCAGGAGTATCCAACTGATGCGTGGCATGGCTGGAAATATCTGCGCGTCGGCCCTGATGGCTATCTCTATGTGCCTGTGGGCGCACCTTGTAATGTGTGCGAAGTCTCCGAACTCTACGGCACAATTACGCGCTTGCTGCCTGATGGCACTGGTTTGGAGGTCTATGCAGGCGGCATCCGCTACACG
>CAMPHP010000015.1 GCA_946885925.1 uncultured Litorilinea sp. | reverse complement strand
AGTCGCTCCCGTTTTTGATTGATTCCAATTCAGATGTTAATTCTACTTAAGCAGTCGCCAATTTGCGGCGCATCCGCACATATTGGGCGTAGTCGATCACGACCCGGCGCGCAATATAGTCGCGTGTTGCAGGTGCCGCCTGCTGCACCTCCGCAATGCGCGGTGTCACCAACAGGTCAAACGCATCCGCTCCCGCACCACTGCCATAGCTCACCATCAGAATCCGCTGCCCTGGCGTAGCAACATCCAACACAGCAGTCAACCCGATCATAGCTGACCCGGCATAGGTATTGCCAATCTCCCCTACTAACAACCCGGTCGCCCATTGGGGAGCCTCAAATCCTAAATCCACCAGTGCGCGTGTAGGAAACTTGCGGTTGGGCTGGTGAAAGACCACATGGTTATAATCCGCTGGCTTCGTGCCGATCTCCTGCATCATGCTCGTCGCCGCTGGCATGATATGGCCAAAGTAGCCAGGATCACCGCTAAAGCGTTCGGCATGGCTTGGGTAATGGGTTGAAGGTCGCCGCCAGAAGTCAGTCGTGTCCGACACATAGCTCAAGGTGTGCTGGATCACCGCCACAGCGTGCTCGCTAGGGCCGAGAATATAAGCCGCGCCCCCTGCACCTGCTGTATATTCCAACGCATCGCCTGGGCGTCCCTGTGCTGTATCCATACCAATCGCCATTGTGTAATCTGCCATGCCGCTACCCACAAAGCCCATAGCAGCTTGCATCGCTTCAGTCCCCGCCTTACAGGCAAATTGCCAATCCGCCGCCAACACCCGCGGCGTCGCGCCAATTGCCTCAGCCACAATCGTACCTGTAGGCTTCACAGCATAGGGATGGCTTTCACTACCCACCCAGACCGCACGCAGTTGACTTGGCTCGATCTCAGCGCGAGCCAGCGCATTGCGCGCCGCCTCGATGCTCATCGTCACGGTGTCCTCATCCAGTCCTGGCACCGCTTTTTCTTTAACCGGACTGGCGCTATTGCCCTCCGTCCAGACGCGCGAAATTTCACTTCCTGGCAAGCGATAACGCGGAACATAGGCTCCATAGCCAACAATACCCACACTCCGCAAAGGTTGATTCGACATAGTCTCTATTGCCTCGGCTTCAAGCCAACATGCGGGCCAAACCGCAGAATTATCTTCTACCACTCAAAGTACCAATTAAAGCACAAACCGGCCCAAACAGCCGTCATGCACCATCCAATACTGCCACGCGCCCTTCCTTGAAGCCATCCGGAGGGTTCCCGGCGTTGAGGAAGGTTTCTATCACGATCATAGCTCATGTTATAGACGCATCATCCGCCGCCAAGAGTTCCCGCGCCCTCTCCACGCGGATCTGCCCCTCCTGCACCAGTTGGCGCGCCACACGATCCACCGCAGTACCTTGTGCGCCCGCGGCAATTGCTATTTGCCGCGCATGAAGCGCCATGTGACCGCGCTGGATCCCATCCGTGGTGAGCGCACGGATGGCAGCCAAATTCTGTGCCAACCCCACCGCTGCCATAATCTCGCTCAACTCGCGCGCACTCTGCACATCCAGAATCTTCAATGCCACCTGTGCCACTGGATGCGCGCGGGTTGCCCCTCCCACAATGCCAACCGCTAATGGCAATTCCAAGCGCCCATAGAGAAGTGGATACTCTACCCCACCAGGCAGCGCAACATCCCCATCCTCATTGTGATAGCCACTCCCAGGAGGAAGCTCACTTGGACCATACACCGCCCGCCAATCCGTTAGCGCGGCATAGCGACCAGTGCGTGCCGCATAGGCATGTGCCCCGGCTTCAAGCGCCCGCCAATCATTCCCTGTTGCCAGGGCTACAGCATCCATACCGTTGAAAATCCCTTTATTATGTGTGGCAGCACGATAGGGATCAGCCACAGCCAGCGCATTGGCATGTGCAATCCCTTGAATGACCTCGTCACCACTAAAACCTGCCGTAGCAAAAGCCGTCGCGGGAATCACAACCTCAGCCCAAGCGCGGCGGCGATCACTCAAATTACTCAATATACGCAGCAGTGCTCGTCCCCCGCTCAGTGCTTCCAGCCGGGGCGCAATCGCCTCTGCCGCCGTATTGACCGCATTCGCCCCCATCGCATCACGCACATCAAAGAGCAGATGCACCACCATCATGGGTACTGTCGGTGTCTCGGCTAGCCAACGCACTTCAATATCCACCGGCCCCCCACCCAAACGCGCAATCGTAGGGCTGGTATTTGCCAGTGCTAACAACTCCTCCTTGGCAGCAAGAATCGCATCCGTTGCGGCGTTAGGGTCTGCAACCTCGAGTAGCTGCACTTGGGCGATCATGATGGGTGCAGTGCTGCCTGTGCGGAATCCTCCGCCCTGACGTGCGAGCCGCGCGGCAAAGCTTACCGCAGCCACCACCGAAGGCTCTTCCACGACTAGAGGGATCAAATAATCGCGACCATTGACTATAAAGTTCGTGGCGATTCCCAAAGGCAGATCATAGCGCCCCACGACATTCTCAATCATCTTGTCGCCGCGCGCCACACCCATGCCCTGCTCAAGCAGCAAAGTCTCCTCTGGCGTAAGCTCCGCCCATGCTGCCACTGTAGCGATGCGTTCGACAAGGGGGAGTTGATAAAAGCCACTCAAACGGGAATTACGAACAGAAGTAGATGCGCTCATAGTACGTCAATTGCCAAAAGCTAAAAGTGCGCGCCCAATCGGAACATCCATCAACTGAGGTGCAACGGCTAAGCCGACTGACACCAACAGGACAAAGAGGGCAAGGCCAATATTGACCGGCTGCTCGCGAGACAGAAAGCGATTCTCCAATGGGCCAAAGAGCGCGCGTGCCAGCCGGATATAGCCAAAGATTGCGCCTGCCGATGCCAGCAGCACCACCGCTGCCGGAATCCAATCGGACTCGGCCACAATTTGCAGCGCCGCCCAATGACCTGTAAACCCTGCGCTCAGCGGAAAGCCAGCCAAGCCCAGGCCACCCAACAAAACAGCAGCACTATTCCAAGGCAAGCGGCTCCCTGCCCCCTGCACACGCTCTAGCGATAGGCCGCCCGCATGCTGCTCCAACACAGCCAACCCTGCCGCAGCAGTGAGCATACTGACCACACGCAGCCCAAAGAGAAAGAGCACGAGTGACCAACCACGCGAACCTGGAGCCGCCAAAACCAGTAAAACAACGCCCCAATCATGCAGTGCCGAATACCCCCACAAGCGGCCCGCGTGCGTCGTACCAAAAGCCGCAACACCGCCCCAAACTGCCGTCACCAGCCCAATCCACGTCAGCCACAAACCAAGCGGGGCTTGCTGAGGCACAAACTCAAATGTAGCCAGCGTACGATAAAGCAGATGCAGCGCCGCCAGTTGGCTCAACAGCGTCAAGAGCGCGGTAGTCACAGGCGGTGCCGACTGGGCAATGGATGCCAGCGCGCCATGCAACGGTACAGGAGCCAGCAGCAGCAGCAAGCCAATGGACAACAAGCGCGCCGCTGCTTGTGCCGCCGATGGGTCTTGCGGGTTCAGCGGAATCTGCTCGATATACCACGCGGCAAACAAAAAGAGAGGAAAGGCTAACAGAGGCGGAACAAGACTTCGCAATGGCCCGGCGGGTGTAACCAACCGTCCAGCCTGAAGCACAAAGACGCCCACTGTCGCCAACAAAGCCAGCAACAACGGGATCAACAGGGGTGGTGACAACGGCCCTGTGCTCAACAGCGTCACAGTGACATATCCCGCCACCAGCGCCAAGCTAAAAGGAACAAAGCTGCGTCCCTGGCTCAAGCAGGCCGCCACAACAAAAGCAACTGCCGCCAAAAAGAGCATTGCAGTCAGCATGGGCACGGCTCCTGCTTCCAGCCGCAGTGTAAAGCCCAACCGCTCAATCGAGGCACCCATATCAACGACTTGGCCCGTGACAGGCAAAATCCACAGCGGCTCTCGCAGATCGACCTGCCACAACAGGGTCGCCCAAAAGCCTGTCACCACAATGCCCAGCAATGCCGTCAAACGCTCCCAATGGCGGGTCAGATAGGTAACAGAAGCAGCGAGAAGGAGGGATCCGATTAGCAAAACTGGCAGCGTCAGCCCGGGAGTACTATTCACGATCTCCACCTTCTGGTAAAGGCACCCAGGTGGCGTGTTCGCTCTACGAGCGGCGTTGCCCAAGGCTGGCGTTGCAGCCATGCCAGCCAATCTTCCGGCTCCGGCTCTTGCGTCGAGGATAAATTCGCAACCGGGACACGTAGATCGGACGGGAAGGAAATATCCGTCACAATGGGCGCACTTTGCTCCGCCGACGCTTGTTCCACCAACACCAGATAGCTACCTGCCAGTGCCAAGAGCAGCGTCAACATGCCAATCAGTGCCACGAGCGCAGGGGCATTCACAATCAGCGCAGCCATGACCTGTGCTGGGATCAACCAGATCAGCAAAGCAATCGTGGTAAAGAGCGGATTATCACTCAACCCCAGCATCACCAACGTGCAAAGCGTCAGCCAGCCAAATAATTGTGCCAAATGCGGTTCGACCTCTGGCAGGGGAATATTCACATCTGCTAATTGCCATGTGCCTAAAAGGAGTAACAGCAGCAGCGTCCGCAGCGGCCAAGTACCAGCTTGATAGAGCGATGTCGTACGCGTCATCCGTTGGGCCGAGAGGATCAGGATCAGGCAAGCCAACCCCATGACCAAAATCATAACCACACCCCAGTCACCGGGTAGCTGCTCAATAGAAACAGCCGCACTCGCCACGCCGACCTGCACGCAGAACAATCCGGCCAATGCCACCCGCCAATCCCATAGGATGATCATCAGTGCCGCAACCGCTCCAATGAAAAAGAGGCCACCTGTGCCACCAAAAAAACTCAGCACATCATACATAATCTTAAAGCTCGCCTCATCGCACCAGCAAGAATATCATCAGAAACAGTACCAAAACCCAGCCGATGTATCCTGCCCCTTCAACCAGCCTTACCACACTACCCCAGCCAAGGCTGATCTGGTTCACACTCCACCAGGAAAGACGGAACATCCATTGCAACCGCGTCACCTGGTTGATTCGCTGCGGCCACGGCCCCAACTGTCTCCACAGGCTCGGTTGATTGGAAACCAACAAAATGCCCAGTGCCAAGGGTATCGCTACCGTCGCCAAGACCGGCCACTCCGCGATCACGCTCGGTGGATTGCCCAGCATCGGTGGAATGGCATCTTGCAAGTTTGCCAATGATGCTGTTGCCGTGGGGAAAAAGCCCACCACAGCCAGCGGAATTGCCAAGGCTGTTACGGCAATCAGCAGGCGCACCGTCACACCTGACCGCAATCTCTGCTCGCCAGTGGGCGAGTTGGAACTCCAACTCCGCAACATTGCGGCAACCTGGATCGACTGTGCAAGCACCAAGCCAGCAAAGAGCAGCAAAAAAAGCAACCCTTCGGTCAAGAGCCGGGCCAACGATGGCTGTGTCAAGAAACCAGGTGTAAAGGGTACTCCTGCCAAGGCCAAGGCTCCCACACTAACAGGAATTTGCCACCCCCATGTCTGCCACACCTGATGACCCACCAGCCACAAAGCGCCCCCCAGCGCAAAGGCTGTGGTAGGCCATATCAACCCGGCAGGTCCTGAACGAAAGGCCAGTGCCCCACAAAGCGCGGCCAATCCTGCGGAGGTGATCAGCACAAAGGTCGTGTGGTTTGGCTGATCCTTGGCTGTCCATGCAGCCAGCGCGCTACCAGTGAGCGAGAGAATCAGCAAAAAGAGGATGTCAGGCTGCAAGAGGATATATTCTGCCCCTAAGTCCACCGTCCACCCCAACAGCCACAATCCACAGAGTACAGGAACCATGTGATCGAGCAGCCGTTCGGCCACATTGACACGCAGCCCATCGCTGGGCAATAGCCATAGGTGGAAGGGATAGATCCCCGCGCGAATCAGTGCCGCCAGTAGCATCAACGCCACCGTTTCGGGTGGCAATTGTCCATCTTGCAGCGGCTGGCCGGGGCCAGTTAGGCCAGCGGGCAGCAGTCCAATCAAAAGCAAAAGTGCGCCGAGAAGGCTCAAGCCCTTCGCCTGATGCTGTGCTGAATTCCAGCCAGGTTCATCTTCTTCTTCAATCTCTGGTCGTGTAGCGCCACGCACCAGCGTAAACAAATCCAATACCACCCAGGTCAACATAGCAGTCAACACATTGCCGCTGCCAACAAAAAGCAAGCCTGCCGCCAAGACGCCAAGGTGAATTGCCAGCGACGAATGGGCGCGACGCACGCCGCCTTCATGCGCAGGTTGGGGGGTATTGAGGTCAAGCAAAATACCCACGCCGCCCAATAGCAAAATCAGGCCGGAAATATACCAATTCCAGCCATCCCCCACCCAGAGCAGATTTGCACCCGTTTGTAGGGGCGGTCGCCAGGGCAGGCTAAAGGTGGGTACGACTGCTTCGGTACGCAGACCTAGAAATAGCCAAACCGACAGCGCCACAAAAAAGAGCGCCAACCCGGTCAACCATCCAGGCCGACGCACCCAGCGCCCAACGATCACTTCCACCATCGCGCCCGCGAGCAGCACAAGGGCGGGGCCAATTGGTGATACGAAGTACTGTAGTATGGTCATCACAAACGGAGATTGTAGCACACGGCGCGCTGCCCTGCCAACCTACAGGGTGAATCGGGTGGATCTGACGCTAGGCCAGAGCGCCGCCATCTCCCCTCTCTGTCGAGACAGACCTGGCGGCACTCCCCACAAACGACAATGCCAGCAAGGCTTGCCCTCGTAAGAAATGCGGGCGCTCCCGGTCTATGTGTGCTACTAGAGCAAGAAGCTAGACCAGCGTCCCGCGCAGTACTGTAACTGCTTGACCACGCAGCAGCACCCGATCCCCTGCCACCTGGACACGGAGCAGCCCGCCACGCGGTGACGCTTGGAACACGGTCATCTCGCTCTTGTCCAGCTTCTCCGACCAGTAGGGAGCGAGACAACAGTGTGCCGAACCTGTCACAGGATCTTCATCAATGCCCGACGCCGGGCCAAAGAAACGGGAGACGAAATCATACTCCCCACTCTCGTCGCGCGCCGTTACCATCACCCCCCGCGCTGGAACCTTTCGCAGCGCGGCAAAGTCCGGCTGGAGCGCAAACACCTCTGCCGCCGAACCAACCTCGACCAGATAGTCGAACTTGTTGCGCCCCACATAGCGCGCCTCACGGATACCCAAGGCAGGCAGCAATTCCGGGGTGGCATCGGCGTCTTCCGCCAACACTGCCGGAAAATTCAGCTCAATCCAGCCTTCGAGTGGTCGCGCTGTCAGCAATCCGCTAAGGGTATAAAAGCGCGCCTCTTCCTCGGGCCACAAATAACCAGCCTCCCACAACACATGGGCGCTTGCCAACGTAGCATGACCGCACAGTTCCACCTCTACCGTCGGTGTAAACCAGCGCAGGCGAAAGCCATCGCTTTCCCGCTGTAAAAAGGCGGTTTCTGCCAAATTCATCTCCGCCGCCACTGCCTGCATCCAACTCTCTTCAGCCGGTTCCGTCAAAAGACAGACTGCGGCAGGATTGCCGGTAAACGGTTTGTCAGTAAATGCATCCACTTGGTAGAGGGGTATGTCTGTCATTCTCGCTTCTCCCACCTTTGCTTTGGCAGCTTAAGCTGCGTCTTAAGACCAGGGGTATCAAGCCGCTACTGTCGTTCCTGGGTAAAGAGATCCCGGAAGAAATCGACAACCGTTACCTGTTGCAGATCCTTAAATTCACCGGCATCAAACCATTTGCCATAACAAACCGGACAGCTTTCATACCAAATATGATGCTGGCGCAGATCCACCATGCGAATCATCTGTGTATGACAGCGCGGACACTCGATCTTGCCTTGCTGATTGAGCTCCTCGCCCACCCTGGCGTCGCCTGTATCAAGTGCCGAAGCGCGGCTCTTGGCCTTCTGCAAACGGTCTACTTCCAACATATCAAACCACAAACCGCCACACTGGTCACAGCGGTCCACCTCAATATTGTCCTGTACCACCAGTTGAAGCATACCGTCACATTTAGGACACTTCACGCGTCACTCTCCTGCCCTTGCTATCTATGAATTATGTTGCAGATGAATTATGGGCCATGCACCGTGACCCTATAGCAGCAGCCCGACTATAGCACCCCTACTATAGCGTCCATATTGTAAGGTCTTGACCCGTTAGCGTCAACCAGCACCCCCTACCGAGAGTATGGTATAATTGCGCTATTAACTAGCCTTCCACCAGATAAGAGATCGTTGGCCCTTATGTCAAATCTCATGTCAAATCAAGCGTTATCCAGCAACAACTTTCCCAATCTTGCACCTGTTCGCCAACATCTGACCAGCGATCACATTGCGGATGTGACCGCATATGTGCGCGCCCAGATCATGGCTAGCCCCTTGCGCCAGCGCATCCAACCCGGCGCGCGCGTTGCTATTGGACTGGGCAGCCGCGGCATTGGCTCGATTCGTGACGTAGTGGCCCCGCTGGTGGAAAGTTTACTAACCTGGGGCGCACAGCCTATCTTAATTCCTGCAATGGGCAGTCATGGTGGTGGAACGGCAGAAGGCCAGCGCGAAGTATTGATCGGCTATGGTTTGGCAGAGCTAGGCATACCGGTACTCTCCAACATGGAAAGCGTTCAAATTGGCACAACGCCAGAAGGAATGCCTGTCTATACTGATATCAACGCCGCCCAAGCGGATGCCATCATTGTGGTCAATCGCATCAAGCCCCACACCGCCTTTCGTAACCATTGGGAAAGCGGCCTGATGAAAATGTTGGCGGTTGGCTTTGGCAAAGAAAGGGGTGCAGCGACCATTCATGGTTGGGGGCTGCGCGATGCCATGCCTGCTGCGGCACGCGTTGTCTTGGCCCAACTGCCTGTCGTTGCTGGCATTGGCATTGTCGAAAATGGAGAACACCAGCCTGTCGCCATTGAGGTAATTCCTGCCGAGCAAATCGAAGCTGACGAACCAGCCCTGCTCACCTTAGCATGGCAGCATCTCCCGCGCATTCCGTTGGAACCACTAGATTTGCTGGTCTTGCAGGAGATCGGCAAGGACATCAGTGGAACGGGAATGGACTTGAATGTGGTGGGAATGTGGCGGCGCACGGGTGGCGCACCACAGCCCGATTTCCGCGTGATCACCGCGCTCGATTTAACCGCCAACAGCCACGGCAATGCCGTAGGTGTTGGCTACTGTGATCTCATCCCCCAGCGGCTCGCTGATAAAATCGACCGCCAAGCCACCTATACCAATTGCCTCACCGCTGGTAACTTCAACGGAGCCAAACTGCCTATCACCCTTCCCACCGACCGCGATGTCATCAGTACGGCACTGCCGCGCACAGCCTCTTCGCAAGCGCGTATGGTCATCGCGCGCAACACCCTAGACTTGGGCTTATTGTGGGTCAGCGAATCGCTCCTACCCCAACTTGGCGCGATTCCCACCCTAGAACAAATCGGCCCGCCGCAGCCAATTGTTTTCGACGCGACAGGCCAACTACAACTTCCCATACTCGATTTCGCCACGCACTGACTGATACTACTTCACCTTCCTCGGAGCCGGGAACCCGCTGGGTGGCTCCAAGGAAGGTTCTCCGGTGCAATTACGACTGCCCACCTACTCCGTACCAGTCATCTCTTCCGTCGAAGTGACCTCTTCCGTATCAGTCAATTCCTCAGCAGCAGTGACTTCCTCGCTCGCCGTTACCTCTTCGCTGGTTGTAACGCTCTCTGTCACCGTCAAAGTAGCCGTTGCGCTAACCGTTTCGCTCGACTGCGGCGTGATCATCGTCGTCGGCGCAGCAAACTGTGCCTGTGGCATTGTCGGTATGGCTCGCGGGGTTGACGCGGCTGGTGCATTGCTGCCGCCACTCTCCCCCCCAGCATCCGAACCGCCACCACCACATCCTGCCAATAGAATTAATGCGCTACCCAGAATCAACGAAACCCCTACTCGTTGCATTTTGCTCTGTACTTTGGACATGTGCCGGCTCTGCTCCCTTGTGGCAATTGCATGACAAATGGTAGGCCAATTCCCAACAGACGCTTTGCATTACTTCAGCAATTTGGGGTCTAATGCATCACGCAATCCATCGCCCATGAAGGAGAAGCCCAACATCGACAAGGCAATCATCAGCGTGGGAAACAGCCCCATGTGCCAATAGACGGAGATGTACGCTTGACTAGTGCCCACCATCTTGCCCCAACTCGCAATCGGATCATTAACACCGATGCCGAGAAAGCTCAGACCTGCCTCGCCAAAGATCGCCGCAGGAATGCCAAAACTCACGGCAACCAGCAGCGGCGAGAGGGCATTAGGAACCAAATGGCCGAAGATAATACCCCAACCAGGAACACCCAGACAGCGCGCCGCTTCGATATATTCCTTCTCGCGTAATGATAGAATCTGCCCGCGGGTTAAGCGCGAAATGCCGATCCAACTGGTAATGCTCAGCGCAATGATCACATTGCGTAGCCCACCTCCTGCCACCGTAATCAACAAAATGGCAAAGAGCAGACCAGGAAAAGCCGTCATCACATCAATCAGGCGTGAAATCAGGAAATCTACTTTCCCACCGAGATAGCCAGCTAAGCCGCCCAATGTCACACCAATGACCACGGCAACGGTCTGTACCGTTAACCCGACGATCATGGATGTGCGCGCGCCATAGATCAAGCGGCTCAATAGATCGCGCCCCAACTCATCCGTACCCAAAGGGTGTGTAGGGTCTACAAAGGGGAACTGGCGGACTTTCGTAAAATCCACTGCGTCATAATCATAGGGCGCAACGAGATCGGCAAAAACGGCCAAGAAGAGGAAGAACATCACAATGACAAAGCCAAAGACCGCCAGCCGGTTGTGAAAAAAACGGCGCACGGCATCTTGCCACAAAGTCCGGTGGGGGCGTACATCTTCTTGTAAGCGCAGCGGCACATTCAATGCCTCTGCCTTGGCGTTACTCACTAGTTGCCTCCCTGGGAGCCTAGCCGGATACGTGGATCAATCCGGGTATAGATGATATCTGTTGCTAGATAGGTCAGCCCCCACACACCAGCAATCAACAACGATAACGCCATGATCATCGGATAATCCCGTGTAAAGGTGCTCGTCACGAAAAACTTGCCCAACCCCGGCACACGGAAAATGGTTTCCACAAAAATCGAACCAGTCAATAGATTGGGAATTTCGACCCCCAGTACAGTTACCAAGGGAATGAGGGCATTTCGCAGCACATGCCGCCAGAGAATCACCTGGTTGCCCAACCCTTTTGCGCGTGCAGTGCGGACAAAATCGCTGCGAATTACCTCGAGCACACTCGACCGTGTATAGCGTGCGACAACCGAGAGCGGGGCCAGCGCATAGGCCAAGACAGGCATGATCCAATCCTTGGAGAAAACCCCAGGGATAATGAAATTCTCAGGTTCGTTCCATCCCCCCATCGGCAACCAATCCAAGCGCACGGCAAAGATCAAAATGAGCCAGATACCTATGACAAAATTGGGAACAGTAATTCCCAACATCGCAATAAAGGTGACAGCATTATCAATCCAAGAATTTTGATTGTAAGCCGCATAGACCCCGATTGGGATCCCTAAGCCAAATGCAAAAAGAATGGTCATTACCCCTAGTTGCAGTGACACGCGCCACGTTTGCGCGATCAAATTTGTAACAGTTGTTGTTGGCTGCTGATAGGGGATGCCAAAATCAAAGCGCAGGGCATTGCCCATATAGTTAAGATATTGCTGCCACACCGGCTTATCTAAGCCATATTTACGCATGATGTTGGCTTTGGCCGCTGGCGGCAGTGGCTGTCTGTCTTCATCAAATGGCCCACCCGGTACTGCATGCATCATACCAAAGGTCAGCATGGAGACCGCGAGCAGGACAAATAACAGCGAAACCAAGCGCCCCAAAATATAACGGGACATGAAGCATTTACCTCCGAACCTAAAACCTAGATATGGAACAAGGAGTTGGACAGCTTATGCCATCCAACTCCTTGTTAGCTCCGGCATTACACCGGCTCTTATTCTTGTGCCAGATACATCGTGCTAATCACCCAGTCATTGCCCCAATGGAACGCGGCAATGCCCTGTGCGTCTGGCTCACGGAAGCCTTCACCCTGCAAGAAGGGCTGCACCAAGTCCCCTTGCCAGCGGTGGGCAATGAAGATACCACCAACGTCATCGACCAGAATCTCTTCCGCATCGCGGAACATCTGCTCGCGTGTTTCCGGGTCCCCCACCATGCTGCTCGCTTCAGTCACCAAACGGTCGAACTCTTCGTTCTTCCAAGAATGGCGGCCTGATGAGAGCCAGATGCCCAGCAAGTTGGAGGGGTCCAAGAAGTCCATCCCATAGGACACAGCACCAAAGTTCAGCGTAGTCGGGTCCGCATTAAGCGAATCCATGTAGACCTTGTTGTCCTTGTTAGAGACTTGAATCTCTATGCCCAAGCAGTCAGAAATGGAGGCGGCGGTCGCCTGGAAGACAGCTTGCATTGCGGCCTGCTCATTACGTAGCCAGAGTTCCTGCGGCGGGAAACCTTCGCCACCGGGGAAACCAGCATCTGCTAAATACTGCTGTGCCGCATCGCAGTCATACTCCTGATACTGATGCAGCGCGCCTTCCGTGTCCGACGCCGGGAAGCCAGGCATCAGCATGGAATAGGCGGGCATGGCCTTCATCTCGCCATAGACGTTGGTGACAATTGATTCGCGATCCACGGCATGGGCAAATGCCTTGCGTACATTCAGATCATCGAAAGGCGGGTTGTAGGTATCAAAGAGCAGGTAGTCTGTGCGGAAGTCGCCATAGTGCCGCAGATAGTTGGCGCTCAACACGGAGTCGTTCAGCACCATCTCAAAATCGGCTGGGGTCAACCACTCATACCCCATTTTGTAGATTTCCCGATTCTGGAAGGCAGCAAACCCGGTCGAGGTATTCATATAGGTGTAGATAATCTTGCTCAGCCGTGGCTTGCGATAACCTTGATAATTTGGGTTCGCCACAAGCACGATCTCATTGCCTGGCTCAATCGACTCCAGCATAAAGGGGCCAGCCGAAACCGAAGTCTCCGGGTCATTGTTGTAATAGGGACCGTGGGTTTCCAGAGCATTCTTCTGCATGACAAAGGAGAATTCCATCATAGCAGGCAGCGGCGGCCACGGAACCTTGGTCGTGATCTCAAGCGTCAGATCATCTACTGCCACAACACCCAACTCTTCCACAGGCACTTCGCCAGCAATGATCTCATCCCAGTTCTTCAAAACACCGGCATAGAACCAGGCAAAGTCCCAGGCATGTTCCGGGTCAGCCGCATAGCGATAGGTGGCTTCCCAGTCATGCGCGGTCAGAGGAGTACCATCTGACCATTGCAGACCCTCCTTAATCTTGAAGGTCCAGGTCAGCCCATCTTCTGAAACTTCCCAACTTTCTGCCGAAGCAGGAATTACGTTGAAATCCTTGTCCAGGGTGACCAACTG
>CAMPHP010000014.1 GCA_946885925.1 uncultured Litorilinea sp. | reverse complement strand
GGGCGGCTTTTTGAGGGGTCCACCTCCTCTCTGTGACGTTCGATTACACACAGTTTAGTATGTAAAGTTTATGCATTCGGCTCTTCCCTACGCCGCCGCGAGCCGCTGTTCAAAAGGGGGAATTGCAGCAGCGATTGGCGTAGCATTGATCATAGCACTCTGGGCGGATCAGAGTCCATTGCAGCCCGTCAAGATCGTTCGCCCGCTTTGCGTGTGTACGCATTGCTCGCGTGGAGAGGCATGAGGTAACATAGGGCTGTCTATCAAACCTATCTGGAGAAAAAACATGAATATTAGCGTTGGCATTCTCGGCTTCGCCCACGGGCATGTAAATGCCTATTGTTCGCAATGGACGCAGAACCAGGAACATCAGATTGATCTGGTGGCTGCTTGGGACCACGACCCGGCGCGCCTCGCTAAAAATGCTGCGGCTTACAATCTTCAGCCTTATGGTTCCATTGAAGCCTTCCTAGCGCACCCAGGTCTACAGGCCGTGGTCATCGGCGCGGAGACCTCCATGCATGCCGATCTGGTAGAATGCGCGGCAGCCGCCGGGAAGACAATCGCCCTGCAAAAGCCAATCGCTCTAACCATGGCTGAGGCCAACCGCATCGTGGCAGCGGTGGAACGGCACAACGTGCCATTTACGCTGGCGTGGCAAATGCGCGTCGATCCACAGAATGTGGCGATCAAGGAGTTGATCGGAAGTGGTGAATTGGGCAAGCTGTTTATGGTGCGCCGCCGTCATGGGCTACCGGCTCAACTCTGGGACATCAAAAGCATGTGGCATTTCGACCCAGCCCTGAACCGCGACATTTGGGCTGATGACGCTTCTCATCCTATTGATTTTGTCCATTGGCTGCTGGGTGTACCCGAAAGTGTCACAGCAGAACTGACATCGAACTACATCGCGGAGATTCCCAACGCCAATGGTGTTGCCCTATTTCGCTATGCCAACGGCCTCATAGCCGAAGTCTCTTGTTCCTTTAGCTGTCTAGCGGCGGAAAACACCACCGAGGTTATTGGCGAGAAGGGTTCAATTGTGCAGAACTATGGCGACGTGCCTAGTTGCAATGTGCCGAGGCCAACAGATGCCGTGGGCCTGAAGTGGTATACACTTGACCAAAAGGCATGGGCTTATAGTGACATTGCCACACCCGCCGGACATGGAGAACGCATCGCTGGGTTGTCCAAGCCATTGGCCGAATTCTTCCACGGGCAACGGCCTCCGATTGCCACAGCGCAAGAGGGGCGTATCTCTCTGCAAATGACCCTTGCCTGCTATGTCTCGAGCCGTGAAGGACAGCGCGTGAGCCTGACCGACGAGCGCATCCTTGCGGTATAGTGCACGACGATCAAACACAGAATCAAACACAGAATCGAACACGGTATTAAGCAGGGCAACGGATGCTGGAACACATTAGGGAACTAAGGAGGTAGAAGATGCCCAATGGCTATGAGATCGCCTGCTATTACTTTCCAAACTATCATGTTGACCCGCGCAACGAGGCAGCCCACGGGCCGGGGTGGACAGAATGGGAACTAGTTCCCCGCACCGAGCCCCGCTTCCCCGGCCATCGTCAACCGCGCGTTCCGCTCTGGGGCTATGAAGACGAGTCTGACCCGTTGGTTATGGCGCGCAAAATCGACACCGCGGCTGACCACAGCATTGATGTATTCATCTTTGATTGGTACTTCTACGACGATGGCCCTTTTTTGGAGCGCGGTCTGGAGCAAGGCTTCTTGGCGGCATCCAACCGCGACCGCCTCAAGTTTGCCCTCATGTGGGCCAACCATGACTGGGTGAACATTCATCCCGCGCAGTTGAGCACTACCGCCTCCCATGCGCAACTGCTCTACCCCGGCTCAGTCACCCGCCAGACCTTTGATACCCTGGTAGACTTGGTCATTGAGCGCTATTTCAAACATCCATCCTATTGGCTCATTGATGGCTGCCCCTACTTCTCCATCTACGAGTTGCACACCCTGATCGATGGCTTGGGAGGCATCGAACCAACGCGCGATGCGCTGAACAGTTTCCGCGACCGCGTGAAGGCCGCAGGCTTCCCGGATCTACACCTAAACGACGTAGCGTGGGATCTCCCCTTCCTGCCCGACGAGACAGCCTTGGAGAATCCCCAACCGATACTGGAAGACTTGGGTTTTGACAGCCTCACATCCTATGTCTGGATTCATCACGTCCCCCTCCCTACTTTCCCGGAAACATCCTACCAATACGCGATGGAAAATGCAGTCGATTACTGGCAGCAGATGCGCGACAGCTTCACACTACCCTACTACCCAAATGTGACGATGGGTTGGGACTCTAGCCCGCGCACAGTCCAGTCCGACCGTTTTATAAACGCTGGCTATCCTTTTATGACTACCCTGAGTGGAAATACGCCGCAAGCGTTCCATCAAGCTCTCGTTGAGGTCAAACAGTTCCTCGATCAGCAGGACAAGGCGCGCATTTTCACAATCAACGCCTGGAACGAATGGACCGAAGGAAGCTATTTAGAGCCGGACACTGTAGAGGGCATGGCTTATCTGGAAGCCATCCGCACAGTGTTTGGTCAAGCTACTCAGTGAGTTAAACCAGTGAGTTGAGATGGAGGGTTCTCTACGGCTCTGGTTCAATCCCCGTCAAATCGAGTTCTGTAGCAAAATGACATGCTGCAAAATGGCCGGGCCGGACCTCTTCAAGTTGAGGCTCCTGCTCCGAGCAAATGGCTTGGGCATAGCGGCAGCGGGGATGAAACTTGCAACCAGCAGGCGGATTGGCAGGGCTTGGCACGTCACCAGCCAAGATAATCCGCTGTGATTTCTGGTCCGGGTCGGTGCGCGGCACAGCAGACAGCAGCGCTTCTGTATAGGGATGTTTGGGATCCATGTAGAGTTCGGTGGCGGGAGCCAACTCTACGATCTTGCCCAAATACATCACCGCCACGCGATCACTAATATGCTCCACCACCGAGAGATTGTGTGCAATAAACAGATAGGTTAAACCAAACTCCTGCTGTAGATCCTCAAGCAGATTGATCACCTGCGCTTGAATCGACACATCGAGCGCGGAGACCGGCTCGTCAGCCACGATTAGCTTGGGATTTAGTGCCAATGCACGCGCAATGCCGATGCGCTGCCGCTGCCCACCGCTAAACGCATAGGGATAACGGTTCATGTGCTGGCTCTTTAGACCAACCATCTCCAGCAGATCACGGACTCGTTTGTTGAGCACGTCTGCATTATTCTCACCATGAATGATGAGCGGCTCGCTGATGATATCAAAGACCGACATGCGCGGGTTGAGCGAGGAGAAGGGATCTTGGAAAATGATCTGCATCTCACGACGCAGCGTCTTTAACTGCGGCTTGGACATGGTAGCAATATCCACCATGCCTTCGTCGCGACGGAAGAGAATTTGCCCCTCGGTCGGCTCTATGGCCCGCAGAATCAAACGGCCTGTGGTCGTTTTGCCACACCCGGACTCCCCCACCAAACCCAACGTCTCGCCTACCTTCACATGTATATCCACACCATCCACCGCACGCACATGACCCACAGTGCGCCGGAATAGCCCTCGTTGGATGGGAAAGTGTTTCTTCAAATTATGTACTTCAAGCAATGTCTGCGCGGTCATTCAAAGTTCCATTACGTACTGATTGCATAGCCTGTATCAAGATAGAGCGCCCGCCTGCGGATAAAGCGTACAGCGCACCCGATGCCCTGGTTCAATCTCTACCAGATCAACCGGCTCATAGCAGATTCCCATTTTGGGAGCAGGACAGCGAGGCGCAAAGGCACAACCAGGCAAGATCGTAAGTGAATCCGGTACTGAACCCGGAATCGGTGTCAGACGCTCCTTTGTGTGGCTTCCCAAGCGAGGGATCGAACGCATTAGCCCGACCGTATAGGGGTGGAGTGGGCGGCGGAAGATAGTACGAACATCACCACTCTCGACAATTTTGCCCATATACATCACCGACACTTCATCTGCCATCTCGGCAATCACCCCCAGGTCGTGGGTGATGATCAAGATTGCCATGCCAAATTCCTGTTGCAGCGATTTTAGCAATTCGAGGATCTGCGCCTGAATCGTGACATCAAGCGCCGTGGTGGGTTCATCAGCAATCAACAAGCGCGGGTTGCACGACAGAGCCATCGCGATCATGGCACGTTGGCGCATTCCCCCCGAAAAATGATGCGGATACTCATCAAAGCGTTGCTCGGCATTGGGGATGCCCACTTGATCCAACAGGCGAATTGTCCGGCGTCGCGCCTCTTGCTTATTCACCTGTTGGTGCAACGCCACAGTCTCTGCGATCTGGGCCCCAATCGTATAAACAGGGGAGAAGGAAGTCAGCGGCTCTTGAAAGATCATTGAGATCTCGTTGCCGCGGATCGAGCGAATCATGGCACCATCCGGATTCAACCGAGCCATGTCCACCACATCCCCACCTGTACGTTGAAAGAGAATCTCACCATCCACAATCCGGCTGGTACGTTTGGGCAAAAGCCGCAGGATCGAGGCAGCGGTCACACTCTTGCCACACCCGGACTCCCCAACCAAACCGAGCGTCTTACCTGGAGCGATGGCAAATGAAACACCATCTACGGCGCGCACCTCACCATCCAACGTGTCAAAATATGTCTTGAGCTCCTTGATCTGGAGCAAATATGAATCTTGTGTTGCCATTCATGACTCAGTTCGTTTGATTCCCACCATAGGGTTCTCTCGCACGATGCTGTCTAGATGCGGCCCAAACAAAGCATTGCTAGCGCGTATAAGCATCAGCGGCATCGCGCAGGCCATCACCCAGGAAGTTGAAAGCCAGAATCGCTCCCACGATGAAGATGACTGGAGAGAAGACCCAGGGATAGATTGCGATTGATTGAATGTCCTGCACCTCTTGCAAGAGCACGCCCCAACTTGTAATGGGAGGCTGCAAGCCTAGACCAAGAAAGCTAAGTGCAGTCTCAGCCAAGATCATCGAGGGCATGGCAAGCGTGGAGACAACGATAATGTGACCCAAGCACGCCGGGACTAAATGTTTGAAGATAATGCGCGAATTGCTTGCACCCATCAATTTGGCAGCAGTGATGTAATCATCCGTGCGTAGCGAGAGCACCTTGCCCCGTAACTGGCGTGCCAGCCATGTCCACCCGATCAGTGAGAGGATAAGCGTCACGGCAAAGTAAGTCCACAACGGCGGCCATGTGACAGGCACTGCGGCAGAGAGCGCCATCCACAACGGAATTGACGGGAACGAGCGGATCAACTCAATAATGCGCTGGATCAAATCATCCACCCACCCGCCAAAGAAGCCGGAGACAATGCCCAAGACTGTGCCAAACGAGAGGCTTAACAACACACCAACCAGCCCAATCGTCAATGAGATTTGGCTGCCGATCAGCACACGAGTCAACATATCGCGCCCTTGCCGGTCCGTTCCCAAGAGGTTGACTGCGCCCCCTTCAGACTGGAAGAGATGAACGTTAGTTTCAATCAAGCCAAACAGTTTATAGGGTTCGCCCTCGGCAAAGAAACGGATGGGGAACTTGGTTTCGACATCAGGAACATAGGTGCGCCGGAAACTGACCGGATCTACTTCGCTCTTCAGATCATAGACAAAGGGCTGGAATGAGCCATTGTCAAAGAAGTGGATGGGTTGCGGCGGCAGATAGATGCGGTCGCGAAAGCGCGTCGAAAGAGTATAGGGGGCGAGAAAGTCGGCAAAGAGTGCGCTCACATAAAAGAGCACGATAACGATTCCACCTGCGAGCGCAGCACGGTTGCGCACAAATTTGCGCCACATGAGCCGTGACTGCGACAAAGCATAGCGCGATTCATCTTCGCGCACAGCGACCTGCCCACCGGCTTTAACGGCTCCACCGGGCAATGCCAGAGCGGCTTCCTCAGCTTCGGCCAAATGCCGCCGGTCAAGGTCACGATATAGCTCAAAGAGCTTTTCTGATTCAAGTGAATAGCTCATTGGTATGCAATCCTGGGATCAACAACAGCTAACAAGACGTCAGCGAGAAGATTAGCCACCATCAAGATAAGTGTCATAAAGAGAAGGAACGTACCAGCAAGATACATATCTTGCGTCTGAAGCGCACGCAAAAAGAGCGGTCCTGTGGTTGGCAAGGACATCACAATCCCTACCAAGGCCGACTCCGAAATGATCTTCGGGATCTCCAGAGCGAGCACACTGATCAATGGATTGATCGCGACACGTACTCCATATTTCATGACGACTTCGCGCTCCCGTAATCCCTTGGCACGAGCCGTGGTGATGTACTGCTGCCCCATCACATCGAGCAGGCTGGAACGCATAATGCGCTGTAACTGCGCAGTGCTGGCTAGACCAAGAATCAACGCCGGAGGCCACAGGTGATTCCAATAGTTCCAGATCATCCCCCAACTCAGCGGCGCGTTGCGATATTCCGCAGACAAAATGCCACCCACATCAATGCGCAGGACAATCGCACCAATAAAGAGCCATACCAGCGCGAGCAAAAAACCAGGCAGCGAAAGACCCACAAAGCCAAAGAAAGAGAGTAGGTTGTCACCTGCTGAATATTGGTGGGTAGCAGAATAGATGCCAACTGGAATGGCATAGGTGATCGTGATGAGTAACGACAGCGTGCCCAACAGGATTGTATAGCCCAAACGGCTGCTCACCAGCGGCCAAACGGGACTATTCCACTCCAGCGACCAACCAAAATCGCCTTCGGGCCAACCTTGAATCCAGCGCACGTACTGCACATAAAGAGGTTGGTCCAGTCCATAACGCTGTCTGAGAATGTCATAAGTTCGTGCATCCCCCCCACCGCCAGTTTCAGCAATTGCCGCCTGAAGGCTGGTAAAGAAATCGCCTGGTGGCAACTGAATGATAATGAAGGTGAGGATGGAGACCACGAACAACACTGGAATCATCGCCAACAGGCGACGGATAATATAAGCAAGCAAATGCACTCCTTTGACAAAGGCCTATTTTCTAAACGCCAATTTCATAAACGTTCAAGTGCAGCACTATCGAAAGTGGGGCGGCAACCCACTGTGAATTGCCGCCCCATCAAACAGGACAAACTATTCTTCGTCGGAGAAGTAAAAGTGACTGGGATCCTGGGTACCGGGAGACATGATGATCCAGTCGGAAACAAAGCTGGGGTCCAAGATGACATTGTGGAAGTTGTTCTTGGCGATGACAAGCGCCGGTGACATACCAACAGTGCCGATGGTAAAGAGTTGCTCGGTGGAAAGCCGGACGATATCCTTGCCAATTTGAACCTGTTGTTCTGGATCAACCGTCGTGCGGTACTGATCATAGAGGTCCATCGCCTCTTTGAAGTGGGCAGGGGGCTCTTCGCCTTCTGCGCCGCCGCTCTTGTACCAAATCCCAAAAGAGGGGCCCATCCAAGAGCGTTCGTCAAAGGGGAACTGGTACACAGGATCAACCATTGGCACAAGGCCGCGATCAGTGCCCCATGTTGCAATCATGACCTCATTGCCAGTCGCGCGCGGCCAATAAATATCACGCGTCATGCTCTTGATGCTGGTTTTCAACCCAATCGCATTCCAATTCTCGGCCACTAACTCAACCACATCCAAGGCAGTACCCGTATCCTGTGTTTCAATGATCAGGTCGATCACTGTGCCGTCTTCAAAAGTGCGGAAGCCATCGGCACCCACAGGCAGCCCAATTTCATCAAGCAGCGCCTTGGATTTCTCTGGATCAAACTCGCCATAGAGATTCTCGATATCCTCTTGGAAGTATGGCGAGGCATCGATCACGGTGATGGTGCGCGGAACTGCCTGCCCTAGGTACGCAATCTCATTGATAAGGTCGCGATCAATGGCATGCGAGAGTGCGATACGGAACTGCACATTCTGGAAAAGCTCGCGGTACGCCGGGTCAGAATAGCTCTGATTGACGAAGAAGCTTTCCATGGACGCATTGGCGTTGGACCAGGTGCCAACACGGTAATTCCCTTGTTCCGCATTTTCTTGGAAGACGGTGATCTTGGAGAAATCCATGCCACGCGCCTGCATGTCAATATCACCTGCCAGCGCCATCAAGTTGACAGCTTCGTTATCTCCCACCAGGGTAAAGTGAACTTCATCAATATAGGGAAGTTGCTTACCCTCTGGATCGACCTTCCAGTAATAGGGATTGCGCGTGGCAACCATCTCGGTTGCGGCTGGCTCATACTGGGTGATCACCCAAGGAGTCATCGCCGGGCGCTCAGGGTTAAAGTCATTCGCCTTCTCTTCAAACAGAGCATAATCAGTGATTTCGCTGTTGTACTTTGGGTGGAACTGCTCTAAGTAGTGGCGTGGAGCAAAAAAGCCGAAGCGTTCAAAGGCTAAGGGCCATTGGTTGCCATGAAAGGCTAGCCCCACCGTTTCGGCCATACCGTTGGGTCCGGCAAAGATCAGCTTAATGGTAACGTCGTCTATCACCTCAAGGGTCATTGGTTCGCCATTGACCACCCATTCGGCATGTGGCGTGGGAGTGATATTGGTATCGAGTTCAATGTCCTCCCACCAAAAGACAATATCGGCTGTGGTAAAGGGTGCGCCATCAGACCATTTCAAGCCTTCGCGCAAGACTAAAGTGAGTTCAGTGCCATCCTCGTTAAATGTCCACTCCTTCGCCAGCCCTGGCTGGATCGGGTCCTTGGGATCACGCGGCCAGCGCAACATGGGGTCGTAATTAATGCGACCAAACGCATGAAAGTCGGCAATGCCTCTAAAGGCACGCCGCCAAGTGCCGCCATATTGCCCAATCGACTCAATCGGCTCTACCACCAGCGGTTCCGCGGGCAGGCGCTCTTCGAGTGGTGGCAACTCACCATTAGCGACCCGTTCGGCAAGGATAGGCGACTCCTTACCATCACCTGCCACGGCAGCACTGTCTGTCTCTGCCGTAGCTTCCTCTTCAGCCGGAGCCGTAGCTTCTGCGTCCGTTGCTTCGGCGGCGTCTGCGGCTGGCTGCTCTACATTGGCCTCTTCGGCGGGTACATCTGGCAACGCTGGGCGGGCACTACACGCGACACCAAGTACAAGCATCAATAGTAGCGCAAGCGTTGTTGCCAAGATACGCGAGGGCTTGGTCATAGGTTCCTCCTCAATTCGAGTATGCAGTTGTGTGGGTAATGCGAATTGAACAGCTAGATGAATGATCACCAACGCTTGGCAGGAGTTAAATACACTGGGAGCTCGCCAGACAGGTGACTAAACGTAAGCATACTGTACTAAACGTTTTACAACAAGTCAAACCGAAGAAATTCGTCCCACGAATTTATCCTTGGGACAGAAGAAAACAGCCGGTATCACGTGCTCTTATGCTTTTAGAGATATGCTTTTCGGGTTATGCTTTCAGGGGGTTTGGGCAAGGGCATGAAAACTAGACTTCAGGGCAGGGTAGAGATCAACATAAATCTTGTACAGCGCGTCATAGCGTGCTGTCCACTCTGGCCGCGGCTGGTACTCCGCACCTAAGTCGACCATCTGCACAACCGCCTCTTCTACCGAAGGGTACAACCCAATCCCCACCGCAGCAATCATCGCATCCCCCAACGGTGCACCTGTCGCCGCCCGTGGCAGCCGCACAGGTCGCCCCAATACGTCAGCCTTAATCTGATTCCAAAGCGCGCTACGCGCTCCCCCACCTACACAAGCCAGCGTCCCTAAGGGGAACCCGGCACGTGCCGCGGTCTCCACATTATGACGCAAGCCATAGGCCGCGCCCTCCAAAATGGCGCGCACCAGATCGCGCTTCTGGCTTGCCAACGTCAACCCAAAAAAGACGCCGCGGGCATTGCTATCCCAGATAGGCGAACGCTCACCAAAGAGATAGGGCAAGAAGATAAGCCGGTTTGCACCGGGAGGACTGGCGGCGGCTCCCTCTATCAATACGTCAAAGGCATCCACACCTCGCCGTGCAGCCTCGGCACGCTCGGGTTCACCCAGTTGATCGCGAAACCAGCGAAATGCCCCACCCGATGCCACCAAGGCCCCTACCACCAAATGCCGGCCAGGGATGGCATGACCAAGTGGGATCAGTTCATCGCCCAAATACGGCTGGTCGTTGCAGATCAGCAGCACGGTGGATTGTCCGGTCATCTCCACAGCATCCCCCACGCGCACCAAACCAGCCTCCAGACTAGCAGCAGTGCCATCTGTCATCCCCGCTACAATAGGTGTACCCGCAGCCAAGCCACACTCGCTTGCGGCTGTCCGGCTCACCTCGCCAACCACAGCACTGCAAGGCACTACGGGTGGCAACTTGCTGTGATCCAATCCCATCGCATCAAGCAGCGCATCCGACCAATCACCTGCCGCACTATCAAAACAGAGCGAGATCGGGCCATGCGAGAGATCCATGCAAAACGCGCCACACAACTTGTGAATGACATAGCTGTTGGCTTGGAGTACCTGGTGGGTAGCGCGGTAAAGGTCAGGGCAATTCTCCTGAAACCAAAGCAGTTTGGGAGCCATATAGTAGGGGTCAATACGCCCGCCATTCACCGTGCCAACCTGTACCTGTCCCACCTGTTCGCGCAACCAGGTGCATTGTGGCTCCGAGCGGCGGTCCATCCAGATAATCGCCGGAGCTAACGGCCTGCCATCCCTATCGACCGCAACCATAGAAGGAGCCTGACAGCTAATCGCCACAGCAGCAACACGATGCGCCCTATAACGCCCGTCTGCAAAGAGCCGTTGGAGCGTACTGCATGTTGCCCGCCACCACTCCTCCGGGTCTTGCTCCGCCCAGTTGGGATGGGGATAAAGGGTCGGGTACTCCTGGCTTGCTTCTGCCAGCGCAATGCCCTGCAAATCAAAGAGCACAGCCTTAACGCTTGTAGTTCCAATATCAATTCCGACTAGCACTGCTTCGTCTCGTTGTGGGTGGCTCATGTTGTGTGATCTTGTTGAAGGGACGACCGGGTTAGCACTGCGGGATTGGCACAGTGAAGAAGTGGGTGCCGTGCATAGAAATTCGCCACATCTTGTAACACCATCTCCACCTTGCGGCGGGCAGTTTCGCGTGATGACCCGGCAATATGCGGTGTGACAGTTACGTTGTCCAACTTGAAGAGAGGCCAGTCGGCTGGCGGTGGCTCCTCATGAAAATTATCCAACGCAGCACCTGCCAGATGACCAGAGGCCAACGCGGCGTAGAGGGCGTCGTAATCCACCAAAGGGCCACGAGCGCTGTTGATAAAATAGGCCCCCTGCTTCATCTGTGCAAACTGAGCAGCCCCCATCATGCCCCGTGTTTCCGGCGTCACCCGTGCATGAAGGGTAACAAAGTCAGACTCCGCCAGCAACACAGGCAGTTCCACACATTGCACACCCAGTTCAGCACAGCGTCCTGCGCTCACATAGGGATCATAGACCAGTACGCGCATCCCCAGGGCATGTAGAGAAGGCACGAGCAGTTGGCCGATGTGGCCGAAACCGATAATTCCTATTGTCTGGCCGCGTAGCTCACGCGGCGCACGGTCGTAATAATAGGCATCCACACGCCAGATGCCATCGACCAGCGCACGATGGGAACGGGCAATATGCTTGCTTTCTGCCAAGATCAAGCCTAGCGTGAACTCTGCAACGGCCTGAGCATTGCTTCCCGGTGCAAAGACGACAGGGATGCCATGTGCGCTGGCGGCTGCGATGTTAACGCTGACAGGTCCGCCACGGGCAACCGCAATGATCTGGAGGTGACTGGCACGTTCGATAAGCTGGCGGGAAATTGGAGCAACCTGCGTCACGATCACCTGGGCGTCTGCGACAAACTCAGCAATTGCTTGCGGATCGCCCACATACTCCTGCAACTCGTCATCATCTACCGGGGTATCGTCAGGCCACTCAAGTTGCATCGCCCGAATTTCACAATGTCCAACAGTTGGTTCCAGCACGCCCCCGATTCGTTCTTGGACCAGTTCCGCGGTAATAAAGCGATCCCCTATAACTGCAATCCGCAGCATACACGGCTCCCCTGGTAACGCTTATGTGCTCCCACCTATGCTTCAATATTCACAATCTCATAGAGTTCAGTGATGAGTTGCTGTAGCTCTTGCTGCGTCATCGGGTCAACTAGGGGAGCCGGGCTGCGAACCTTGGCTGTAGCGATCACGCCGCGCTGGTGCAACAATTCCTTGTGGATATGGTAGAAAATACCCGCACCCTGGTTCGCAATGCGGTTGATGGGTGCAATGACCTGGTCGAAAACGGTGCGCGCTATCGCTGTACCTTCATCGCCACTACGCACGAGATTCCACACCTGCACAAAGGCTTCGGGCTGGCTGCAAAAGGGCATTGTGCCCATCGATCCCCGGCGCAGTTCTTCAATGAAATAGCTGCCTCCAGCGCCCCCAAAGACCGTTAGTTGATCACCTGCCGCTGCCACCATCTCTGCTACTTTGGAACTGACCGGCAACGTCTCGACCTTGATATAGCGCACATGCTCGCAACGCTCAGCGATCTGGCGAGCCAATGACGCAGAGATAGGCGCGCTAGGCACATCTTGTAGAAAGATAGGGATATTCACTGCATCCGAAATCGTACGGTAATACTCCAACACCTCTGTCGGACCCGCAGGCATAAACGAGGGTGGAATGATCATCAAGGCATCCGCACCCAGTTCCTCGGCTCGCTGGCTATAAAAAACCGCCAAATCCGTACCCGGCGCGCCCGTGTTGATCACAACAGGCACGCGTTGACGCACCTGATCCACGACAATACGCGTGACAAGATCGCGCTCGCTTTCGGAGAGCTTGAAGATTTCGCTGCCAAGCGCCACGCCCAACCCATGTACGCCAGCATTGATGTTAAAGTCGATCAACCGGCGCAAACTCTCTTCGTCAATCCGACCCATCTCATCAAAGGGGGTGACCAGAATAGGGAAGACGCCCTGCATAGCTCCCTGAACTAACTCAGATGGCATAAGGCTCGCTCTCATTCAGTTGTAAAACTAGTTGTGAAACCTGTGGCTGTATCCTTGGGTGAACAAGCACAACTATACAACGAGGACACACGAGAAGGCAATGCTTCTCAGCGGCTATGAGGGATTCAAAAATCAGGCAGAAGAATAGAAGAGGGACTCGCCAGGATAGACTTTGGTAAACCCTAGTCTATCAACCTTAGTCTATCCTAGCGAGTCCCGTATGCTTGAGGGCGACAGGGTATAATCCTGACGCCCTAGCTGTACATGAAGCTAGCCTGCTGGTTGAATGTTTTGGTTAACACGAAACATATTGTGAGGATCGTACTTTTGTTTCACGTCTTGTAGACGGGCGTAATTGATGCCATAGGCTTCTCGTACCCGCTCATTACCTTCATCGTTGCTCAGGAAGTTGACATAGGCTCCACCCATGCCAAAGAGGCGTACTGCCTGCCAAAATTGCCGTGTCCACTCCATATGCGTGGCTGACTCCTGCGGATCCGTCCAGGCAGACTGAATTGTGAGGACATAGCCCGCATCACGGTGGCTTGAAGCCGTGGCTTGCTCGTCCACACGGATAATGGCCCCGCCCAAGCGGAAAAGCAAAATGGCGCTGAAGGGCGACGAGAGCGTGCGCGCAAACTGAAT
>CAMPHP010000013.1 GCA_946885925.1 uncultured Litorilinea sp. | reverse complement strand
GGTAGGGTAGAATATACAGTTTGGGTTAATACTCACCAGAAACCCTGTTAGCTAATGGTCAAAGCGAATCTTTCTGGCAAAATTCGAATCAAACTACTTTTGATAATAAAAACATGTTTATTTGACAAAATTCGACAGACGTAGTATGCTTTGTCTAGTAGTATGATATGCCATAAGCGACCTGTTTTCTGTGGTATATGTGCCAGTATGAACGATATGGCACACAGAGATGGCACATAGAGATGGCAAATCGAGCCACAGGCAGACTCCTGTTAGAGGACGAGATAGCTAAATGAAGTTGGATGGGGCAATCCTATGACGATGAACGCCAATATGGATCGTGCCGCTCCCACGTGGCAAGTTATCGAATATATCAAGCGTAACGGCTCCGCAACCATTAAAGAGTTGGAAACGCTGTTGAATGTCACCACCAATGCGGTGCGCCAACATCTCCAAGCATTGCAAGCCGAAGGCTATATTGAGCGCCGCCAGGTTAACATCGGAGTAGGACGCCCGCACCATGCCTATTCCATCACAGCCAAAGCACATGAGCTATTTGCCTGTCACTGCGACGATTTGGCATTGACCTTGCTTGATGAAGTCTTTGCGCTCGAAGGTGAAGATCGCGCCAAGTTGCTCTTGAATCGGGTGAGCGACCGTTTGGCGAGCCGCTACGCCAGTTCTGTGCGTGGCGAGATGTTACAAGATCGCGTAGAGCAGTTGGCGGGCGCGCTTTCCCAGCGTGGGGTGCTCACCGATATCAACGTGGAAGATGAAAACACCATTATTCTCCATGCATACAACTGCCCCTATCATGAATTGGCACAAGAGCACCGCTCAATTTGTGAAATGGACGAAGATGTCATGCGCAAAGTGCTAGGGTCAGATGTCAACCTTAGCGCATGTATGATGGATGGGCACAATGGTTGCTCGTTTGTAGTAAGCAATCATGTAGCGAGCAATCATGTAGCGAGCAATCACGTAGTAGCCAACGAGCCTCCATTGGCGGCTTAAAGGCGCTTAATTCAATCCGGCGGGTTCATGCGCTCCGTTTGGTTAAATCCTACAGAGAGCGTGCAGCCGCTCAGTATAAGCTGTCTGCGTTTGTTAACGCTTGACTTCGTTACATAGCGGTTCGCCTGGTTAAGCCAAACAGTCCATTGCCAAATCCTGGCGTGCAGCGTAACAAGTTAAAACTTATAGATTATTTAGATTGACTGTACTGTATAGCAGCGTAAAAAGGAGTCCTATACTGATGAGTACATTAGAGATCCGCAACCTTCATGCGACGGTTGAGGGCAACGAGATTCTCAAGGGTGTCGACCTTACCTTGCGGAGCGGCGAGATTCATGCCTTGATGGGCCCTAATGGGTCGGGCAAGTCCACTCTGGCCTATGTGATTGCGGGTCACCCACACTACGAGATCACCGAAGGCGACATTTTGCTGGATGGCGAGAGCGTGTTGGATATGGAAGCTGACGAACGTTGTCGCGCTGGCCTTTTCTTGGCCTTCCAATATCCCGTCGCTGTGCCAGGCGTAAGCGTGGCAAACTTCCTGCGTACCGCAGTCTCCAATGTGCGTGGCTATACCAGCCAGCCCGCCGAAGAAGGCCGCGCCGGAATGATCGGCAGCAACCTCATGCCCATGCGTGAGTTCCGCCGTGAATTGACCGAGAAGATGAAGGAATACAACGTCGATCCTAGCTTCGCCCGCCGCTACCTCAATGATGGTTTCTCTGGTGGTGAAAAGAAGCGCACCGAAGTTCTGCAAATGGCGATGTTGGAACCCAAGTTCGCTATTTTGGATGAGTCGGACTCTGGTCTAGACATTGACGCGTTGCGTATTGTGTCGGATGGCATTAACAAGCTGGCGACGGAAGACCGGGGCTTTCTACTGATTACCCACTACCAACGCATGTTAAATTATGTCAAGCCTGATCATGTGAGCATTTTCTATGGCGGACGCATTGTTATGACTGGTGGTCCTGAAGTGGCCCACATGCTCGAAGAGCGTGGTTACTCGTGGGTCGAGCAAGAATTTGCTGAGGAGCCAGTTGCAGAGACATCTGCTGCGTAATTGCTGCACACATTCGCAGCCACAAGCGCAATAAGCTAATCGTTAGCAGCAAGAAGTCAAGTTGCAAGGAGAGCAGCAATGGCAACACAAGCCGATCGTGAACAACTCACCGGCGTTAAGGATGAATATCAATATGGCTTCCATGATGTTGAGAAGCCAGTTTTCAAGTCAGAGCGTGGTCTCAACCACGCGGTCATTGACCAAATCTCGGATCAGAAGAATGAACCGCAGTGGATGCGCGAATTCCGCCATCAAGCGCTGGACATCTTCCTCTCTAAGCCCATGCCGACCTGGGGCGCAGATCTGAGTGGCATTGACTTTGACGAGATCTTCTATTACCTGCGCCCTTCCGAGGGTCAGGGCAAGACCTGGGATGATGTGCCCGAAAGTATCAAGAATACCTTCGAGCGTTTGGGCATCCCGGAGGCCGAACGCAAGTTCTTGGCGGGTGTGGGTGCACAATATGACTCAGAAGTGGTCTACCACAGCCTGCGCGCCGAGTGGGAAAAGCTGGGTGTGATCTTCCTGGACATGGACAGTGGTTTGCGTGAGCATGAGGATCTTGTGCGCGAATACTTCGCCACCATCATCCCTGCTTCTGACAACAAGTTCGCTGCGCTCAACAGTGCGGTGTGGAGTGGGGGCAGCTTTGTCTATGTGCCAAAAGGTGTGCATGTTGACATTCCGCTGCAAGCCTATTTCCGCATCAATGCCGAGAACATGGGCCAGTTCGAGCGCACGCTGATCATCGTCGAAGAGGGTGCCAGCATGCACTATGTGGAAGGCTGCACCGCTCCTGTCTACAGCTCCAACAGCCTGCACAGCGCAGTGGTGGAGATCATTGTCAAGAAGGGTGGGCGCTGTCGCTATACCACCATCCAGAATTGGAGCACCGACGTTTACAACCTGGTGACCAAGCGCGCTGTGGCCTATGAAAATGCGACCATGGAATGGATTGACGGCAACCTGGGAAGCAAAGTAACCATGAAGTACCCGGCTGTCTACATGATGGGTCCCAAGGCACATGGCGAAATCCTCTCGATTGCCTTTGCAGGCAAGGGGCAGCACCAGGACGCGGGTGGCAAGGTTGTGCATGGCGCACCCTATACCAGTTCGAAGATCGTCTCCAAGTCCATCAGCAAGGACAGCGGGCGAGCAAGTTACCGAGGTCTGCTCAAGGTTGCCAAGGGCGCACACCACAGCAAGAGCAATGTTGTCTGTGACGCGCTGCTCTTGGATGAAGCAAGCCGCTCGGACACCTATCCTTACATTGAGATCGAAGAAGACAATGTGAGTGTCGGTCACGAAGCATCGGTAAGCAAGATTGGTGAAGAACAGCTCTTCTATCTCATGAGCCGAGGCATTGGCGAGGATGAGGCGGCGGCCATGATCGTAGGTGGCTTTATTGAGCCACTGGTCAAGGAACTGCCCATGGAGTATGCAGTCGAAATGAACCGGCTGATCCAACTCCAGATGGAAGGCTCGATTGGTTAATAATCCTGTGGGCGGACAGGACGCCTAGACCCTAGAGACGGGTGGGGCAGCACGTATGCTGCCCCACCACGTCGTCTGGTTGCTTGAGCAGAGTCCCGGAAACCCCAGTTAGTGCCTCAGTTAATCATGGAGGAAAATAGAACGTGAGCGTTCTGATTAAAGACATTAGCCCAGAACAAATGGAACAGGCATTGGCCGGTTTTAGCGAAACCACGGTGCGCGCCCTTTCTGCGGCGCGCCAAGAACCAGAGTGGATGCTAGACCTGCGCCTGCAAGCATGGCAGACCTTTGAATCACTGCCTTGGCCCGCGGCGACCGATGAACCTTGGCGGCGCACCCGCTTGACAGGTTTTAATTTGGATAAGTTTACACCCGTCGCGCTAGACGGTAAGACCGATGCCCCACTGCCGGAATCACTCCGTCACGAGTTGGATGAGATGGATTCCGCAGCCAGCCTGGTCTTTCAGGATGGCGTGGTCATCAACCACAAGGGCAACGAGGAATTTGCTGCGCAGGGAGTGATCTTCACCGACCTGCAGCAAGCCGTACACGAACATGGCGACCTGGTACGCCGCTATTTCATGACCGAAGTGGTCAAGCCTGACCACAACAAGTTTACCGCTCTGCATGCGGCGCTGTGGGACACAGGCGCATTTGTCTATGTGCCCAAGAATGTGAAGGTAGACCTACCACTTCAGGTCATCTTGCATCAAGCGCGCGCCGCGGTCGGTGGCTATCACCACACCCTCTTGGTTGCTGAAGAAGGGGCCGAGGTTACGGTGGTAGACGATCTCTTGGGTGGCAAGGATGGGCTGCAAAGTGCGGTTGTGGAGATCTACATGCACGACAACAGCGTCGTGCGTTATATGAACTTGCAGGACTATGAGCACACAACATGGAATTTCCTGACAGGTCGTGCCCACATGCTCCGCAACACCGATTTGCGCTGGATTCAGGTCAGTTGGGGGAGCCGCCTCACCAAGGCTTTTCTTGATGTTGATTTGATCCAACCAGGGGTTCATGCCGAATTGTTGGGTATCTACTTCCCGACGGGTCGCCAGCACATCGACCACCAGACCTTGCAGATTCACCGCGCACCCAACTGCTTTAGCGACCTGCTCTTTAACGGGGCGCTCAAGGACAAGTCGCGCAGCGTCTATATGGGTCAAATTCGCGTCTATCCCAAGGCGCAAAAGACCGACGCCTATCAGCGCAATGGCAATTTGATCCTCGACAGCACAGCGCGTGCCGACTCGATTCCAGGGTTGGAGATCGAAGCTGATGATGTACGCTGTACACATGGTGCCACCGCGTCGCAGGTGGAAGAAGAATATCTCTTCTATCTCATGGCTCGTGGGCTAACCCGTGCACAAGCCGAGCGCATGATCGTCCAGGGCTTCTTCCAAGCCGTGCTAGACCGTGTGCCGGTCGAAAGCGTTGTCACCAAGTTGGAGCGAGTCATCGAGCGCAAGATCGGCGGTTAACGCCGAACTACCTTCTTCGCAGCCACACAGTGTTACAAGTGCTTGCGAGAAGGATACGAATTCACAACAGGGAGCGGGCGACGCGAGAGGCAGCAATCTCCCGTCGCCCCTTTTCTTACAATTTGGGCGTGAAGTGCTTATCCCTGACAGTGGGGAGTGAGAAGATAAAATGATCGCAAACAAAACAGCCGTTACCGCCCCAGAACTCGATCTAGAGCGCATTGAACGCATCCGCCAGGACTTTCCAATCCTTGCGCGTCAAGTACATGGCACACCTTTGATCTATCTGGACAACGCCGCGAGCAGCCAGAAGCCAGAAGCGGTCTTGCACGTACTGGACAACTATTACCGGCGCTATAACGCCAATGTCCACCGTGGCGTTCACACATTGAGCGAGGAAGCAACCGCAGCCTATGAACTGGCTCGGCTCAAGGTTGCTCGCTTTATCAATGCCCCCAGCGACAAACAGATTATCTTTACCCGCGGTACCACCGAAGGCATTAACCTGGTGGTAAACAGTTGGGGCCGCGCCAATCTTGCCCCTGGGGATGAGGTGCTGATCACCGAAATGGAGCACCACAGCAACATTGTGCCGTGGCAAATCTTGCGTGACCAGATTGGCTTTACCCTGCGCTATCTGCCGCTGACTGACGGTGGCGAACTCGATTTGAGCCAGCTTGACACACTGCTGAATTCCCGCACGAAGATCGTGAGCTTTGTCCATGCCAGCAATGTCGTGGGCACAGTCAACCCTGTGCAGGAAATTGTAGCGGCGGCGCGGGCTGTAGGTGCAAAGGTGCTCATTGATGGAGCACAAAGTGTGCCCCACATGCCGGTTGATGTGCAGGCATTGGATGCAGATTTCCTGGTCTTTAGCGGTCACAAGATGTGCGGTCCTACCGGCGTTGGCGTGCTTTATGGTAAACGTGATCTGCTAGAAGCAATGCCACCGTGGATGGGGGGCGGCGACATGATCCGCGAGGTGAGGATGGATGGCTCCAAGTGGAACAGCCTCCCCTATAAATTCGAGGCAGGCACACCCGCGGTTGCCGAAGTGATTGGCTTGGGTGCGGCTGTTGACTATCTTTCCAGCCTGGGGATGGCGTGGGTTCACGAGCAGGAGAAGGCGTTGGTAGCCTATGCCTATGAACGTCTGAGCCAGATCGAGGGGCTGCATATTATCGGACCGAGCCCAGAACAGCGGGGAGGGTTGGTGGCCTTTACGCTCAACGACATCCACCCCCATGACCTGGCCGCGATCCTTGACCAAGAAGGCGTAGCGGTGCGTGCCGGACACCATTGTGCCCAGCCCATCCACAACCGGCTCGGCCTTGTGGCAACGGCGCGGGCTAGCTTCTATTTCTACAATACACCCGCAGAAGTGGATCAACTAGCAGCGGCACTGGAGAAGGCGACGCAGATTTTTTCAATATAATGAGTCATGATAACGAGTCATGATAATGAATCATGCAGAATAAGCAGGTTGGCCCAGTTATTCTTTTGGCCGTATACCCCTCTGATTTCTGACTTTGTTTGAAATGAGCACACTATGAGCACTGATGCACTCTACCGTGAAGCGATCTTGGACCATTACCGCCATCCACGGTACAAAGGTCATTTGGAAGATGCCGATATCCATTACCACGACCACAATCCTTTCTGTGGGGATGAAATCACCATCGAATTGAAGGTGAAAGATGGGGTCGTGGTAGACGCAGCCTTTGATGGTCATGGCTGCGCCATCAGCCAAGCCACCGCCTCCATGTTGATGGAAGAAGTGATGGGCAAGCCGCTAGAGGAAGTGCGCGCATGGGATAAGGAGTACGTATTGGACCTGCTGGGCATTGAGATCGGCCCGGTGCGGCTCAAGTGTGCGCTACTCCCGCTCAAGGTGCTAAAGGCCGGTGTCTGGGGGCTGGAAGAGTGGCCAGAGTAAGTTAATTCAAAAAAATTAATCGCTAGAAAATAACCGTTGAGGAATATATAGATGAGTAAGTTGATTAAGGTTGCGACCGTTGACGAAGTTCCTGTTAATGGCAGTAAACTTGTTGAGATAGATTTTGTCCGTATCGCGCTTTTTAACTTAAATGGTGAATTTTACGCCATTGAGGATGTTTGTACCCATGATGGTGGGCCGCTGGTCGAAGGTGAGATTGTCAACGGGCATGAGGTGAAATGTCCACGCCACGGTGCTCGCTTTGATATTCGCACAGGCGAAGCTCTAAGCTTGCCCGCCTTTGAACCAACGGCGGTCTATGAAGTCTATATTCAGGGTAATGATTTGTTTATTGAATCGCCCGTTTAAGCGCAGTTTAGGTTATACCCGCGTTCGTTGTAGAATATAATTGCTTTCCCTTAGCTGGAAAAGCTCGTGTAAACGAGAACACGAGAGTAAGGAGCCAACCTCATGAGTTTGCCAACAGCCGAAGAAATCCGCGAGTTGATCCGCGCCCGTGTGCGCGACCCAGAATTGATGATGAATATCATTGATCTGGGTTTGATCTACGACGTTGATGTAACGCCGGAAAAGTCCGCCGAAATCACCATGACCTTGACCAGTCCTGGCTGTCCTGCTGGACCGGAGATCATCAGCGCCGTCCAACGTGAGACCCATGCGGCCTTCCCCGATCTCGAGGAAGTCAATATCCACCTAACCTGGACTCCCTTCTGGAATCCCGACATGATGTCGGACGACGCCAAAGAGGAGTTGGGGATTTTCTAGTCGTACTCTTCGAGTATAGAAACCTTCCAGGAAGCCGGGACTCTGTGGGTGGCTTCCTGGAAGGTGGATGACGAATAATCTTGTAAAGGCTAGGCTGCCGTGCGGTGACCTGGCCTTTTTCCTTATCGTTTCTACCACATTTCTACCACAGCTAGCGCTACCCTGACATCACTCAGACAGAGGTACACCATGTCCATTCCCCTGCTCTTTGGTCCCTATGGACGCTCCGCCATTGAGGTAATCGACCGTTTGCCATCGGCAGGGGCGAATGCCTGCTGGTTCCACGGCTTTGACGCCGCGGCTTTTGATGCCTGTGCACAGGTGGGGATTGCTGCTTGCGTGGAATTCAAGACCTTTCGCGCAGACTTTGCGACACACCCGGAACTGATCCCCATTGGCGTGGATGGGCAGCCAATTCGCTATGGACAGTTGGTACAGGGCGTCTGTCTTTCACAGCAAGAATTCTTGGCCGAGACGGAGGAAAACCTCCGCACAGGTCTGCAAAGCTATCGGCCCGCGGGCATTTGGCTTGACTATCTGACCTATGCAGGATGGTTTGAGGAGCCAGAGCCGGACCTACAGGAAAGTTGCTTCTGTGCAGCCTGTATTGCCGACTTTTGCGAGGCTACTGGCACAGATGCCACTACCCCCGCTGAAATTCTCTCGACAGCACAGCCAGAATGGACGCGCCACAAGTGTGAGCGCATCGCCCGCTTTGCCCGCCACTATGCCGAGATGATCCGCACCCAACTGCCAGGCTGTGTGGTGGGGGCCTATATGTGTCCCTGGACACCGGCAGAGTATGATGGTGCGCTGACGCGAATCTTTGCTCAAGACTATGACCTGTTTGCTCCGGCCATTGATGTTTTCACGCCACTCATCTATGCAACCAAGAGTGGACGTAATGCGCTGTGGGGCCGCGAATTCCTAGAGCATGCTGGGGAGTTCATTCCAGCCGAGCGCAAGGTGCAACTCATTCTTGACGTCCTGGAATTTCCCGAAAGCCTGCAAGCCGCGGCTGAATCGTCTGTACCGAGTTGGGGCATCCAACTATTCGCCGGTGCGCCCATCTTTGCAGATACGGAGAAGGCAAGACTCTTTGCGGATGCGGTGGAGAAGATACGAGAACGGCTTGAAGCTCACGAACGCTGATATGCACGACCTAATTGGACGCTAGGAGGGAGTAGCCTTCATTTGGGGCCACTACATCACTTCCTCGTCCGTCACCCAGAGCGTAAAGGTACTGCCGCTTCCTTCTTCGCTTTCGATCTCCACATAGCCACCGTGCAGTTCTGCCACGCGGCGTACTAGTGTAAGCCCTAAGCCAATACCATGTCCTTCAGGCTCCGGTGGGTGCAGGCGAACAAACGGAGAAGAAAGCTGGGCAATAACGGATGCCGAGATGCCAAGACCTTCGTCACGGATTTGCCAACCCACATACCCTGGTTTGGAGACCGTAGCAAGCCAGATCGTATGCACACCCGGCCGACGATAACGGATTGCGTTATCTAAGAGCCGGGAGAGGGCCTCACGCAACAAGTCCATTACCCCAAAGACAATCACGGGGTCAGGCGATTCGGTAAGTACGACCTTGATCTGTGCATCCTCCAAGCTGTCACGCACTTCGGTCAGACTCTCACGCCAGAGCGCCGCAGGGTCAAGCGGATAGACCTCATCACGGGGAAGTGCATCACGCGAGAGATTCGCCAGGAGCAAGAAGCTCTCCACCAGATGGTGAAGGCGGCGGCTGCCTTCCACAATAGCATTGACCGAATGCTCAATCTCCTCGCGCGGCAGATCTTGCTGGAGCGCATCCTGAAGGAATTCCGCATACCCCATGACAAACGTCAAGGGCGTGCGAAATTCATGTTGCACCAACCCCAAAATTTGGCTGCGCATTTCTTCAACGCGCCGGTGAAAATCCGCTTCCTGCTCGCTCTGGCGCTTCAAGACCGAGCGCACAGAATGGAGCAGATCCTCCTCAGCAACGGGCATGGTCAGATAATCCACCACACCCGAATCTCTGGCTCGCCGGCGCTGGATGGATGAATCGTGTCCGCTAAGAAAGATCACGGGCAGATAGCGAGTTTTGGGATTGCTACGTATCTGCTTGAGCAAGTCATATCCATCCATTTCGGGCATCCCCAGATCAGATACCACGAGATCAGTTTGGCGCTCGGCCAGAATCGCCAACGCCTCGCGGCCATTGTGCGCGCTTTGCACCTCATACTCGTGCGCTTCAAGGGTCTCGCACATGGCGCGATTTAGCGTGGGGTTGCTTTCCACCACCAAAACGGTGCGGCCTTGTATGGGATTGAGGATGAGAGGCTGATGAGAGAGAAACATTTCAGACCACTCCTCGGCTGTAGGGGTGCTTGTCCCGGTGACAGCACGCTGACCACGGATCGGGTTCATGGAAACGCCTTCAGAAAGAGTACACCCAGAGGTGGGAGATGTAAGGCTGCTGAAAATTCGCGGTTTTGCCAGGGTAAGTTTTCGGCGGGAATTGGTGCAGAATTGCCAACACCACTACCACCATATTCGCGGCGGTCACTATTGAGCAATTCGTGATAGATCCCATTACCAGGTAATCCTACACGATAATTATGTCGAGGTACAGGAGTAAAATTACAAACAACGACCACAGTATCTGCCGGGTCTTCACTGCGTCGCATAAAGCTGATGATAGAATGCTCCGCATCGTTAACGTCAATCCATTCAAAACCCGACCAACTGCTGTCTAAACGATAAAATGCCGGTTCATTGCGATAGAGGTGATTTAGATCGGCCACATACTGTTGAAGTTGCTGGTGATCCGGCCACTGAAGCAGATGCCAGTCCAAGCTACGTGCTTCGCTCCACTCGGACCACTGCCCAAACTCCCCACCCATAAACAACAACTTCTTACCAGGATGTGCGGTCATATAGCCATAGAGCGCGCGCAGGTTAGCATACTTTTGCCACAGGTCGCCTGGCATCTTGTCCAGCATTGAGCGTTTGAGATGCACGACTTCATCGTGGCTAAAGGGCAGGACGAAATTTTCGCTAAAAGCATACATCAAGCTAAAGGTGAGCATATTATGGCGAAAGCGCCGGTAGAGCGGGTCTTCTTTCATGTAATCCAGCGTATCATGCATCCAACCCATGTTCCACTTCAGATCGAATCCCAGCCCGCCCAAGGAGGTAGAGCGAGTAGTCATGGGCCAAGAGGTGCTTTCTTCGGCAATGGTCAAAATGCCAGGAACCGTATCATGCGTTACTTCGTTAAAACGCCGGATAAAGTCAATAGCATCCAGATTCTCACGCCCGCCATAGCGATTGGGGATCCACTGCTCTGCTTGGCGGCTAAAGTCCAGATAGAGCATTGAAGATACAGCGTCAACGCGCAATCCATCCACGTGATATTCCTTGAGCCAAAAAAGCGCGCTGCTAATCAGAAAATTGCGGACTTCGTTGCGCCCAAAGTTGAAGATCTTCGTACCCCAATCCTGATGCTCACCCAGCCGCGGATCCGAATGCTCATACAAATGCGTGCCATCAAAAAACGCTAGACCGTGAGCATCACGCGGGAAGTGGGCGGGAACCCAATCCAAAATTACACCGATGCCATGTTGGTGACAATAATCAACAAAATACTTAAAGTCGTCAGGGTTACCATGACGGGAAGTGGGGGCAAAATAGCCGGTTGTCTGATAGCCCCAAGAGCCGTCATAAGGGTGTTCGGTAATCGGCAAGAGTTCCAAGTGGGTATAGCCCATCTTCTGGGCATACTCTACAAGTTGATGGGCCAAATCCCGATAGCTGAGAAATCCATTGGTTTCTGGCACACGCTTCCAAGAGCCTAGATGGACTTCGTAGATGTTCATCGGTTGATCCAGTGCTTGTCGTTGCGGGCGCGTCGCCAACCATTCATCATCCTGCCAAACGTACTGGTGAATATCCCAGACGCGCGAATCTGTGCTGGGGCGCAACTCGGCATAAAAACCAAAGGGATCGGCTTTGTCGATCTCATAGCCCAAGAAGCGAGAACGCACCGCATATTTATAGTGCATCCCGATTGGCAAATGGGGAAAAAAGAGTTCCCATACACCCATCTGTTCATGGCGGCGCATCGGGTGGGCACGGTTGTCCCAGCCATTAAAGGGACCAATCACGCTGACTCGCAGGGCATTGGGTGCCCACACGGCAAAATTTACCCCCGGCACACCATCAATCACACAAGGATGTGCGCCCAACTTCTCATAGGCGTAGAAGAAATTCCCTTCACCATAAAGATAGAGATCATAATCCGTGAGTAGCGGCGGGAAGCGATATGGATCTTCCAGTTCAAACTCATTGCCACTGCGATCCACGACGATCAAGCGATAGCGAAAGTCCGAGGGTTGAGGCGGCAAGATTGCCTCAAAAAAACCAACCTCATGCCAGCGACGCATGGGATAGCGTACACCCGCAGCATCTACAACAAAGACCGTCGCATCTAGCGGGCGAAAGGCACGAATGGCGAGAGCCTGCTTACCGTCTATCTCGACACTATGTGGTCCGAGAATCGCAAATGGCGCACCATGTTCACCTTGTACAAGGGCCTGAATGTCTGCCTCATGTACAGTGGCATGCTCCGGTGCAACCAGGTTGATTTCTGAATTTTGGCTGTGCTCTGGTTCGGTTCGATCTAGGCTCATATCCCATTTTCTTTGATAGCCCTATGCTACCTTGTCTCAAGCTACTTTGCTCTGTCAGTATACTGACACTTTCTGTGGACTATACGCCGCGAATTGCACACTCTTTCGCCAAATTGACCCAGGCCATCTCTGTAACGAATCCACGCCGTTCATAGAAGGCAGCGGCCTTGGCATGGTGCACTAAGTGCGTTTGGACTTCAACTGTATCATAGCCTCCCCAGGGAGGTTGTGAGTGTACCAGATCATACAGTGCGCGGTCGAGAAGATAGCGACCCAAGCCATGCTCTCGCAATCGCGGGGCCACCCAGAAACCTGCAATCGCTGCTGCACGCGGTTGGCGCATGGGATACCAGCTAATATGGGCCTGAAGCAAATTGTCGCCAGTGACAAGCACATAGCCCCGATAGGGTTCACCACCATTGTCACCCCACAGCGTATATTCCTCCCGACCTTCGGGTTCCTCTCCTCCAAAGGGCATGAGATTGCTTACCGGGACAACTTTTAATCCTATCCCCTCTAGATCAGGCAATTCCGGTTCAGGCCGCGGCGTCAGTTTGAGCCGCATGGAGATGTCGCCAGGATCAACGATGTGATAACCTCGCTGCGTCAAGAAGTTAAGCAGCGAACGATCCTGGATACCAACGCCAAGCCGCTGGCTGCTGCCAAAGAAGGGAGGTCGCGGCCCTTCCAGGGTGCCATAACAGGGCTGCCCTGCCCCACCCACATGCACGGGACAATAGTAGAGCCAGTTTTCTGCTGTGCGTAACAGACGGCTACCGATACCTTGATTACGGTGAGAGGGATCTACATAGAGCAAAGCTAGGCAATGTCGGGCTTCCCATTTGGCATAGAGGCCACTGCGGGGTGCAGGACGCAGGGCATGGGCAATCCCAACAAGTTGCGGCTGTGAATATTGTACCTGTGAATCGCGTACCTGTGAATCCCGTAATCGTGTAGCTGGGCCTTCTTGCCAAGCTAGGATCAATCCCTGGGGATCAAAGGCCGTACAATTGAGAATACGGTTTTGGAAATCGGCGGCGGTAAGGGAGTAGAAATTACGTCTGTCGGCAAAAGCCTTGTTCCAAAACTCAACCAAAGCTAAAAGGTCATCAAATCGGAAGGGACGTATGAGAATACGTTCGGGATTACTCATCTCCCACCTTCTGACTAGCCACCAAGATAGCGGGCATATAAGCCCTTTGCC
>CAMPHP010000012.1 GCA_946885925.1 uncultured Litorilinea sp. | reverse complement strand
GTTGCCAGCCTTTGCAGCTCTCTTAATTGGTTGCACCGCAGTGCTGGATCGCCTCTCCTTTTCGAATTTGAAGTAATCAGGTCATCCCTGCTCGGACAATGGCGTGCTTGCAGTGAAAACGAACAATTTATAATTGAAGACTATAAAATAACAAGCCGGGTTCCCCCAAGAACCCGGTCTTTCTTTGCCATTTTTTGCCATGTTCCACGGATGCCTGGGCAATTTTTGACAGCGTCTACCCCTTTGTCTCCCTTGAGCTAGTCAGCATAGCCGCGGGGATGAGTCTGATGCCAGCGCCAGGCACTCTCTATAATTGTCTGTAAATCGGGATAGCGCGGCTCCCAACCGAGTTCCCGACGAATGCGCTCATTGCTGGCGATGAGTTCCGCCGGATCACCCGCCCGGCGCGGCCCAATCTCCACGGGGATAGGATGCCCTGTCACAGCGCGCGCAGTCTCAACAACCTCTAGCACGCTATAGCCTCTGCCATTCCCCAAGTTATAGACGCGGCTGCCCTGATCCAGCGCACGCAAGGCGAGAATATGCGCCCTTGCCAGATCGACAACATGAATATAGTCACGTATACATGTCCCATCTGGAGTAGGATAGTCATTGCCAAAGATAGTAATCTGCTCACGCTGTCCCAATGCCACTTGTAGGACCAGTGGAATCAAGTGAGTTTCTGGCTTGTGATCCTCTCCTCGCTCCACAGTCGCGCCAGCCGCATTAAAATAACGCAACGCAGCGTAATGCACCCCGTGGGTACGCTCCAACCAATACAAGATGCGCTCCAATATGTACTTGGATTCGCCATACGGGCTGCCAGGACGAATGGTCTCATCTTCAGTAATCGGAATATGCTCCGGCTTATCAAAAAGATTGGCTGTGGAGGAGAGAATTACCTTGCGAATCCCCTGTTCTACGGCACTTTGAAACAAGTTGAGCCCGTTGATCACATTCTCGCCCAGATATAAAAATGGGAAACGCATTGACTCACCAACCAACGTGCGCGAGGCAAAGTGCATAATCGCTTCGGGCTGCGTCGCCGCCAGTGCGGCATCGATCTCGCTACGCTCGCCCAGGTCACCCTGGATAAACTCTGCCAAAGGATGCACCGCGGCACGATGCCCTTGCGTAAGATTATCAAAGACGATCACATGGTCACCAGCAGCTACCAACTCTTCTACCACTATGCTGCCGATATAGCCTGCCCCGCCTGTTACAAAAACACGCATCTCGTGTTCCTTCCCAACCCTATATAACTATCCTATTGTCTGTCCTACACCTTCCTGGAAGCTCGGAGCTTCCAGGAAGGTGTTCCCGACTACTGATACTGCGGCAACATATCTCCATGTGCCTCGATCAGATCATCCACCAAGTGCCAAATCTGATCCAGATCCAACTCTGCCGCCGTATGCGGGTCGAGCATGGCGGCATGGTAGATATGCTCGCGCTTGCCCGTGAGGGCCGCCTCGACCGTTAAGCCTTGCACGTTGAGTTGGGTCTGCATCAGCGCGGCCAAATGGGGCGGCAACTCACCCACCGCGACAGGCTGTACCCCATTCTTATCCACCAAGCAAGGCACTTCCACACAGCTACCCTGGGGTAGATTGCTGATCAAGCCATTGTTAGGCACATTGCCATTAATGAGACGCAGTTGCCCGGTCTCCATGCTGTGGATGATGCCGGAGCCATATTCATGGCTGCGTCTTACAGTGATCTCGGTCTCGGGGTCTTCCAAATCCGTACGCAACTTCTGCCATCCCGCAATCTGCACCTCACAACGCCGGATATACTCATCCAACGGAATGTTGAACTCCTTGATTAGATCAGGACGGTCACGCTTGATAAACCAAGGCACATATTCAGCAAAGTGCTCGCTGGATTCAGTAACAAAATAGCCAAGCCGCTTGAACATCTCATAGCGCACACGGTTGCCCTTGGGTACGCGGTCTTCCTCCAACACCTGGCGAATGAGCGGATATAAATCCTCCACTTCGCCATTGACGCTGCGCTCAAAACGCAAGTAAAAAGCCATATGGTTGATACCGGCGCAGAAGTAATTGATATCCTTCATAGGCACGCCAATATCCTTCGCCAACTGTGCGGCTGTACCCTGGACACTGTGACATAGCCCGATCGTCTTGATCTTGGTGGCGCGGCTAATTGCCCAACAATTCATCACCATCGGATTGACATACTGGAGGAAGGTCACATCAGGGCAAAGCTCCTCCATATCGCGGCACATATCCAATAGTACCGGAATTGTGCGCAATCCACGCATAATCCCACCAATGCCTAGGGTATCTGCGATGGTCTGGCGCAAACCATACTTCTTGGGAATCTCAAAGTCGATTACAGTTGAGGGCTTATAGCCACCCACTTGGATCATCGAGATCGCATAATCTGCACCATCCAGTGCAGCGCGGCGGTCGGTGGTACATTCAATAGTAGGCTTTGCTTTGAGCTTCTCCGCCACCTTATGCGCCACAATCCCCGACGTATGTAGCCGCTCCGGGTCAATATCGTGAAGGCTAATGGTTGAATTCGCTAGTTCCGGAAAACCAAGAATATCACCCATCAAATTCTTGGCGAAGACGGTGCTCCCTGCACCGAGAAATGCAATCTTTGGCATCAATATGCTCCCTTATATAGCGTGATATATCGTGCAGACTTATGGATCGCGCACAATACCTCGTGCAAAATTGCGTAGTGCAACAAGAAATTTCAGGTTTAAACAGAAAATGTTCTCTGCACTCAAAACTTAATTTTAACACTTAGTGCATAGTTAGTACACAATTAGTACATATAAACAGGTCTACACCCTTGGGTGCAGACCTGTCTCACGTTTCATTCTATGCCATCGTTCTATGCCATCGTTCTATGACATCGTTCTATGACAAGAGCAGGTACAAGGTACTAGACCTTGAAATGGCAGAAGGTTGGCAAGTAATCCTGATTTTTCGCCAACATCACATTGACCATATCCTTGATCTCTGCCAATGACAGCACCGATGCGGTCAGCGGGTCATGGGCAATCGCCTGGTAGACCAAGCGCGGGTTGCCATTGATGGCAGCTTCTACGGCCATCTCCTCAATCGACGCGCTGAGGTTTGTCAATAGTGCACATTGCGCTGGCAGCGCGCCCACATGCACCGGCTCCAACCCCTTGCGGCTTGCCCACACAGGTACTTCGACACAGGCATCCTGGGGTAAGTTCGTGACCAGCCCTGTGTTACGCACATTGCCATTAAACTCAAACGGATCGCCGCCCATGATTGCGCTCATAATATAAGCCGCATACTCATGGCCGCGCTCCAGGTCAATCGGCGTCTCTGCGGCAAACCACTTTTGCGCCTCTTCACGCCAATCATTCTCGCGCTCAACATAGCGTTTGACCACATAGGCATACTCACCCGGATTCCAACCTGTGCCGTGGGTGCAATACTTCTCGATCAAATCCGGGCGCTTGCGGAACCACCAGTTGTACTCCGAGTTGTGCCCGCTCGATTCGGTCACATAATGATCCAACGCCAGGAACATCTCGTTGCGTACGATCTCTTCGTTATAGACTTCCGGGCGTTCGGTAATGGCTTGACGGATCAACGGATAGGCATCTTGCCCGTTCCACTCGTAATTGAGATACCAGGCCATGTGGTTGATACCAGCGCACGTATAGGTAATCTCGTCCATCGGCGCGCCAATCCACTTCGCCAACATCTCTGCGGTTCCTTGCACACTGTGGCAAAGCCCGGTTAATTGAATGTCGGTCTCGCGTTGCAGCGCGCGGCAGAGCATTGCCATCGGATTGGTGTAATTGAGCATCAACGCATTGGGGCAATATCTCTCCATATCACGCGCAATCTCCAACATGACTGGAATTGTGCGTAGCGCACGGAAAATGCCCGACGGACCGCGCGTATCACCAATGTTGATGTCCACACCAAACTGCTTGGGAATCTCAATGTCGTGTCGCCAAATATCCACCCCACCCGCCAGAATCGTAACGACGACAAAGTCGGCATCGCATAATGCCTCGGTCCGATCCTGGGTTGCAACCACCTGAGCTGGATAATTTCCGAGATCAACAATCTTTTGCACCGCACGCTTGGAAAAATCCAAACGCTCGGCGTTGATATCCATCAACGCAATTGTGGAATTTTCTAACAGTGGAAAGGTCAGCACATCGCGCACTAATTTACGCGTGAAGCCCCAACTTCCCGCACCAATAAAGGCTATCTTTGGCATGTGAATTCTTTTCTAGTGAATAGATTTGGTAAATAGTTGGTCAGTAAGTCACTCGCTGACTGTCTACATAGTGGATGAATTAACTGGGGACTCGCGTGTGGCTAGCCTTCAGCTTCCTGCGGGGCATAACTGATTTGTGGTTCATCCTGCAATGCACGCGTTAAGCGGCGGAAAATCTGCTCGCCTAAGTAGCCAAAAACCGGCACTGGTAAGACTTCGTCACGCAACGCATTGATCATCCCTATAACCCATGCTAACACAATTGCCGGTATCGCCGCTACTACGAGCGAGAACGTAGCAATGGCAAGCGCCGGACCAGCTACAGGAATCCAGGCCAACAGCCATGCGCCCACAGCCCACACCAGCGGCACAAAGACCAGCCCCAATGTCAACGCTAATGCCTGACAACTATGATACAGCGCAGTCAAGTTGCGACGCAACACTGTCAGCCCAATTATCCATCCAATCACGGGCAGGAAATAGATTAGGAAGTTCATCCAGCGGTTGGACTTCACCATCGCTATCCTCCAATCCCGATCAAGTTGAGTTCATCGGCAAAATGACAGCTTGCAAAATGCCCTGGCGTCACCTCCGCCAACTTTGGCTCCTCTTGACTGCATATCGCCTGGGCATAGCGGCAGCGCGGATGAAAGACACAGCCAGCAGGCGGATTGGCAGGGCTGGGCACATCCCCCTGCAATACGATACGCAGCGACTTGATATCGGGGTCAGCCGCGGGCACAGCCGAAACCAACGCTTCGGTATAGGGATGCTTGGGATCGCGCAGCAACTCTTCAGATTCCGCCAGTTCCACAAGCTTCCCCACATACATCACGGCAATCCGGTCGCAGATATGCTCTACGACCGACAAGTCGTGTGCAATAAATATTATGGTCAACCCCAACTGTTCGCGCAACTCTGCAAGGAGGTTGAGCACTTGTGCCTGGATTGAGACATCGAGCGCGGACACGGGTTCGTCAGCGACGATCAGGCGCGGGTTCAAGCAGAGTGTGCGCGCCAACCCAATTCGCTGTCGTTGACCACCAGAAAACTCGTGAGGATAGCGGTTCATATAGGCAGGATTTAACCCAACTGCCTCCATTAACTCGGCCACACGGTCGTCTAGCTCTTTGCCTTTAGCTTCACGATGGATCAGCAGCGGCTCGCCAATCACATCACGCACAGTAAAGCGCGGATTGAGCGAGCTATAGGGGTCTTGGAAGATCATCCGCATATCGCGGCGTAACGGTTTCATCTCTGCCATGCTTAATTTGGCAAGGTCAACGCGAGTGCCATCTTCCTTGGTGTACCAGATCTCGCCTCCCGTAGGATCATAGAGGCGCAAAATGGTACGCCCTGTGGTCGTCTTGCCACAACCACTTTCACCGACTAATCCCAATACCTCTTGCTCGCGCAGAGTAAAACTCACCCCATCCACTGCCCGAATCTGGCCCACGATGCGTTGAAAGAAACCACCACGAATGGGAAAATACTGCTTCAGATCCTTTACTTCAAGAATATCGCGCCGTTCCATCGCGGGCCGCTTCTCGATTGTCCACTGATAATCGACCATGATTATCCTTTACTCTCATCCCTAAATTAGAAAATCATAGTACACATGAGCGAAAGATGTCACACAGAGACGCGGAGAAGAAAGGAGAGAAGCAAGCAGCAATGAGATAGCTTATTCTCTCCCTCCGCGTCTCTGCGTCTCCGCGTGAACCAGCTTCTGCTCCCTGCGTGCAGTACATGAGTTAGAAAGTCGAATAGGGATCAGCGGCATCGCGCAGCCCGTCACCCAAGAAGTTAAAGCCCAACACCGCCAAGATAATGAAGAAGACAGGTGCCGCAATCCACTGGTTAAAGCCCAGGGTTTGCAGCGTTTGGGCATCGCGCATCATCGTACCCCAACTCACCAGTGGCTCTTGGATACCAATCCCCAAGAAGCTCAAGAAGCTTTCTGCCAGGATGATGGTAGGAATGGTCAGCGTCAAGACCACGATAATGTGGCTTAGGCTGTTGGGCAAGAGATGGATGAAGATAATGCGCCGGTCTGACGCCCCCATTTCGCGCGCCGCCAGTACATAATCAGTCTCGCGCAAGGACAAGACCTTGCCACGCACTTCACGCGCCAACAGGGTCCAACTCAGCAAGGCAAAGATACACGACATGATCAAGAAGATCGTAAATTGGTTCCATGTAATCGGAATCACCGCGGCCAGTGACATCCAAAGAGGAAGCTGGGGAAAAGATTGGACGAACTCGACAAAACGCTGGATCCAGTTGTCCACCACACCCCCATAATAGCCAGAGATCACCCCCACCACCGACCCTACCAACACGCTGATAATCGTGCCAAAGAGCGACATTGTTAGGGAGATACGTCCTGCCAGACAGGAGCGGCCAAAAATGTCACGTCCAAAGCGATCCGTACCCAAGACATTAATACGTGCGCCTTCATCGACGCCAAAGAGGTGTAAATTGCTATCAATCAAACCGAAAAGCTTGTAGGGATAGCCTTCCACAAAGAAGCGGACATAGTACTTCGTGGACGTGTCCACCTCCCATGAAGAAGTCATATTGGCATTTAACACCTGCTTTTGCCCATAGACAAAAGGTCGCCACGAAAGGTCGCCCTCGGCATCAATAAACCGGATTCTGGTAGGCGGCAGATAACTATCGGCCATATTGAGCGCAACAGGGTTGTAGGGGGAGAAGAAATCGGAAAAGATCGCCAATGTAAAGAGGCCAACCACAATTAGCCCTCCCACAATCGAGATCTTGCTCTTGCGGAAGCGACGCCAAACCAAGTTAGCGTAGCTCTCGCGTATAGACTCGCGCAGATGCAGACGAGCGAGTACATCTTCGCTTTTTGGTTGCGCAACACCACCCAAAGCCTCAACTTGCCCTGCCATACAGGATACTCCCTCTAACCCAGCCGAATTCGCGGGTCAACCAAAGCCAGCAAAATGTCAGCCAAGAGATTGCCAAAGACCAACAGCACCGCATAAATAAACAAAAAGCCACCAGAGACATAGATGTCTTGCACTGCCAATGAGCTATAGAACATAGGGGCCAGCGATGGCATGTTGAGCACAATCGCGGCCTCAAGTTCCCCCTGGATCATGTAAGGCAGCACAGTGCCCTGGTACATGATGATAGGATGTAACGCATTGGGCACTGCATGTTTATAGATGACAGCACGCTCGGTCAAGCCTTTGGAGCGCGCTGTCGTGACATATTGAGCATTAAGACCATCCAGCAAATTGCCACGCATGACACGCATGTTGCGCGCAATGCCCCCAAAGCCAGCAATCGCAATCACCGGCCATGTATATTTCAGAACATCCCACGCCTTCTCCAAAGACATCGGGGCAAAGGCATACTGCGGCGAGGTAAAGCGGTTTACATAGGGGCTGTTAAACTCAATAACCAATAGATAGACGACAACCAAAGCTATAAAAAACCTTGGCACAGCCGTTGCCGTAAAGGCAAAAATTGTCGCCAGATTGTCACCAATGCTGTACTGGCGTGTGGCGGAGTAAATGCCGATGCCAATGCCAACAATCGTCGAAATCGCATGGGCGGCTAGCGCCAAGTACAACGTGCGTGGCAATCGCTCTTTGATTAATTCACCTACATCTTTTTTATAAGCAAAGGAATAGCCAAATTTCCCTTCTGTGACAATCCCCTTCATCCATACCAGGTATTGCTGCCAGACAGGCTTATCAAGCCCATACAGCTTGCGGTATGCATCAGCCGCCTTCTGTGCATCTTCCACTGGCATATTGCCCTGCGTTACCAATTGGTTTTGGTAAGCCGTCGCAAAGTCACCCGGCGGAAGCTGGATGATGATCAAGGAGACGATGCTAATCCCGATTAACAAAGGAATTGTGGACAAAAAGCGACGCAGGATAAACCCAACCATATGCTCTCCCACATTGGGTAAAGCTGGGAGGAGGAAGCTTGCCCCCTCCTCCCAGCCTACCAAGATTGCCTAGGCCTAACATAATGAGATGATGTTGCCACCATGCCATTACGCGATTCCATTGGCTGCCTCAACTATTCAGGACCAATGACACAAGGTGTACCCGACGTTGCATAATCACACCCCTCGTGGAACGGCACAGTCTGAGGATAGATTTCGGTCTGTCCGTTGGCCCACATGTCAGCTTCCTCAAACCAAATCTGCTCAGGCAGATAGTTGTTGGCATCCCACTGATAGAGGAAGGCGGGTGTCCCAATTGGCACATTCTTGAAGTACTTGTTGAGCATGAGGCCATAGCGCCCCACGACCAAACCGATTGAATAGACATTCTCGGTATGGATGCGGTTGTACTCAGACATGAGTGAGCGCATGGCATCAATGTCATTCTCCAAGCAGAACTCGGAAGTGATCTCATTGAGTTGCAACTCAAAATCTTGATACTCCTCCGGCTGGTCACCAGCGCGGTGCCATGCCAAGTTGGTTTCACCCAGGGGAGCAATCTGGTTACAACGCACATTAGGTGCGGCCCATTCCTGACCTGGGCGACCAATGCGAAGCTCCCATGTACCAGCGCGCTCATCTTCGGTCATGGCTGTGCCAGCCATCGTGCGGAAGTTGACCTCAATGCCAATTTCCTGGAAGAAGAGCACCAGGGCTGGGCCGAGTGAAGCCCCTGCGGTATTGTCTTCACCGACAGCCAAGCCGATCTGCACATTCTCACCCGCTAGTGGCCCTTCAGTCCAGTTGACAATGCCATCCCCATCGGTATCTTCTAGTCCAATCTCGGCCAAGAGTGCCTTGGAGGTTTCAGGCGAGTAGGGATAGTAGACCACGGAATTGATGTCAAAGAACTGAGAACCTGGCGTAATACCACCCGCAAATGGGCGGAAGAATGGGCCATTGGTCAGAGAGCGTGCTAGGCCGTCACGATCAATCGCCTGAGAGAGCGCACGGCGGAAACGTGTATCGCGCAGCAGTTCACGCACAGCCGTATCGCGGTCATCCGCCACACCCAACGCGCTAGCCTGGTTCACTTCGATATTGAAGGCCAGCGTTTCCGGCCCCCATTCCACACGGAAAGGCGCATTTGGATCTTGCGATTGGCGCACGGTCTCATCCATTGTCTCGATGTTTTCCACATTCGAGTGATCAGCCGTGCCAGCAATGGTATTCAAGGTACGGGTGGAGCCCGTCTTAGAATAGGTGAATTGCACCTCATCCAAGTACGGCAATTGGCAGCCATTCTCGTCTACCTTCCAGTAGTAAGGATTGCGGCGGAAGACGAGGAATTCATCGGTGGTATATTCGACCGGCACCCATGGCCCCATCGTGACAACGGGCAACGCGTTGGGCGGCAGTGCATCCTTATAGCTCTGGTAATCCGCTCCACCATACTTGGGGTGGAATGGCTTTAGGATGTGTGCTGGGCCGGCTGAGAAATTTAAGCTGGTGATACTATAGAGGAACTTTTCTGGACGTGGTTGCGGGAATGTCCACAAGAGGGTGTAGTCATCTACCGCCTCCAATGTCACTGGCTCACCGTCTACTGTCCAAAAGTCTGAAGAGGTCCAGGTGGAAACATTCGGGTCGTTGATGTTGTCTTCCCAAAGGAACATAATGTCCTCAGTCGTAAATTCGACACCATCCGACCACTTTGCCCCTTCAATCAGATGCATGGTCAATTGCAAACCATCCTCAGACCATTCCCAACTTTTGGCAAGCTGCGGTAGCGGGCTTACATCTTGCGTGAGAAACATGGCTCCTGTGGCAATCGGCTCTTCTTGCACAATGGCCTCAATGCCAAACCAGCCCTGTACAGCACCGGCGTTGTAGTTCCAGCCTTCCAGCGGTACAGCCCATACATCGCGCCAGATCCCCCCATATTGCCCAAGACCATCCGACATAAATTCGGTCTTCCAGACGAATGGCTCGTCGGGTAGACGTTCCTCGACCGGGGGCAACTGACCAGCATCGACCAGTTGCGTGACCCATTCCGGCTCACAATATTCATCAAACGCGCGGAACTCGATCATTTGATCAACCGTGAACGTTTTCGGTTGCGTGCTGCCTTCTAAAACCTGCCCTTCGGGATAGGGGATCGGCCCCTGTAATGCCCCCTCTTCAGATGTCTCTGCGGCAGGCGCTTCGGTTCCGGCGGCTTCGCTGCTCCCCTGTTCAGTAGACGCAGCCGGTGCTACGGGTGCACCACCACAGGCAGCCAACAGCACCATCACCATCAAGACCACCAAGTGCAACAAATTTCTTGCTCGGTACATAGGTGAACCCCTTCTCCTCACAGTACAAATCAATATAGAAAGTCGATGAAAAGTCGCGATAGGGAATTGCTATGGAACATCCCAGCAAAACACTATCTCAAGTACTAGTCTCAAGCACCGAAACTCTCTTATCTTCCTCCTTCCAACTACTTCATCAACAAATTGCCCGTCAAATCACACACAATACTTGAGCACAACCTATTGATGAGGCTCTGCTGTGTAAATCCTTTGCTGTGTAAATCAATGTGCAAGTCAACACAGTACAAGTCAACACAGTACAAATCAATAGAGCCAGCACGAGGCCAGTTGGCCGGGCTGTATCTCGCGCAACAGAGGGGCCTCTTCGCGACAGACCTTCATTACATGCGGACAGCGATCAGCAAATGGGCAACCACGTATCTGAGCGGATGCGGAAGGAACCATCCCACGAATGGGGATTAACATGCCCGTCTTTTTACCGAGTACAGGGACCGAACTAAGCAAGCCCTGGGTATAGGGGTGGAGCGGGTTGTGGAAGATTTTACGCGTTGCCGCATATTCCACTATTTTGCCCAAATACATCACCGCCACATGGTCAGCCATCTGCGAGACGACTCCCAGGTTGTGCGTAATGAGCATAATCGAGGACTTGAAATCAGCCTTGAGTGCGCGCATCAGGTCTAGAATCTGTGCCTGCACCGTGACATCTAACGCAGTGGTGGGTTCATCGGCAATCAGGATCGCGGGGTTGCAGGAGAGGGCCATAGCAATCATCACCCGTTGGCGCATCCCCCCACTCAATTGATGGGGATAGTTATGGAGACGGCGTTTGGGTTCGCTAATCTGCACCCGTTCCAACATGGTCAAAGCCCGATCCATTGCCTCGGCCTTGCCAACTTTCTGGTGCAATTGCACTGTTTCAGCAATCTGCCGCCCCACTGTATACAGTGGGTTGAGCGAAGTCATTGGTTCTTGGAAGATCATGGCAATCTCGTCGCCACGAATCTGACGCATTTGCGCGCCCTTGGGGTCAAGTTTCGTCAGATCCACTGCCCGTTGCCCCTCCTGACGATGGAGCAAGATCTCTCCTTGAACAATGCGCCCTGGCGGCTCCTTGAGCAGACGCATCACCGACATAGACATGACACTCTTGCCACAACCACTCTCACCGACAATGCCCAGCGTAGACTGGCGTCCAAGGCTTAGATCAACCCCATTGACCGCGCGTACCGTTCCTCGTTCGGTAAAGAAGTAGGTATGCAGATTCTTAATTTCTAGTATGGGATCGTTTGCTGCTACACCATTCGTCAAAGGCAAAGCCGCGGGCATAGATTCGACAGAAAGGGACATACAAGTTCCTTACTAACCGAGCGGGTACTTTATGCCGGTCTCAACATCTCATTACAGAGGGAAGATGCCTACTCCAGTAGGCATGTACAGCTACTGCAACCTGAGCGCAGGTAAGCAATGAAAACCTTATCGGCTATTGATAGATGCAAACAGGCGGCAAGGGAGCCGGAAGTTGTGGCATCCACTGGGAGCATAGCTTAAAACGCATTCAAAAGGTTTTAACAGGCTACCTGATGAAAAGACCCAACCTAATGGGTGAATTCTCTGCGAAACCCGTATTGTTTTACTGGGATACATGTTCACTGGGATACGTGGATATTTTACTATCCCACGGTTGAAAAAATTTGTCAAGTCAAAATTCAGAGCTGCTTTGAACGTTTTAACCACGACTCCTCTAGGTGTATATGCATTTGTTATCCAGGTTCGCATCTATCAGATTCGCATCTATCAGGTTCGCATCTATATCGTCAGAATTCTGTCATACATTATCTCTCTGACTCGTGATAGAGTAGTCCTGATCTAGAATGAAACCAGACAGCGCAACACTATACTTGTAAAAATAATCCAGAGTAATTGCTGCTTGGTCCTTGAGTTCCATGCGCTTTAACCGCGGGAACAGAGCAAGGTCCGTCGGGTTTGTTATACTCTGTTGACGGCGTATCCCGTATCCCCACCACTGTTGGTACGTCAATCCTATCAAGTAATCATATAAGGATTACTTTAGACAAGGATGTCGCATCGCTATGAAAATCGCCGCTTTCCCCAAATGCTATTTAGATGATATTTCCGTCCATCACACCATGACCGTCTTTGATTGGATCGAGATGGCAAAAGATCTTGGCGCTGAAGGACTGGAGATGTATGTGGGCTTCTTTCCTACCCTTGAGGATGCCTTCGTGGACTCAGTCGGCGAGGCGATTTCCAAAGCTGGCTTTGCTATGCCGATGATGTGCTGCTCACCCGACTTTACCCATCCCGATCCTGATTACCGGCTGCGTGAGATTGAGAAGGAAGCTGCTATGATCCGCGTCACCCATCGCTTGGGTGGCCCTGGTGCTGTTTGTCGCATCCTCACCGGGCAGCGCTATCCCGATGTGGGCGTGGAAGAAGGGTTGGCGTGGGTGACAGAGGCAATTACTACACTCTTGCCTGTGGAGCGCGAATATGACATTGTGTTGGGATTAGAGAATCACTACAAAGATGGCTACTGGAAATATCCCGAGTTTGCACAGAAGATGGATGTTTTTCTGCGCGTGCTTGATGCTATTCCCGAACGGCGCTATTTTGGTGTGCAATATGATCCGTCCAATGCCATTGTTGCTGGGGATGACCCAATTGCACTGTTAGAACGTGTTGCCGACCGGGTCGTGAGTATGCATGCCAGTGACCGCTATCTTGCAGAAGGTGCGACATTGGATGATCTACGCCAGAGTGATGGTACGCTGGGTTATTCTCCTAATTTGCGGCATGGTGTCACGGGTAAAGGATTAAACGACTATAATCGTATCTTTTCGATTCTAGCAGGTGTAGGCTATAAGGGTTGGATCAGCATTGAGGATGGTATGAATGGCATGGATGAGATGAAAGAGTCCATCAAATTTCTTAATCGGATGCGAGACAACTACTTTACAAAATGAGATATGCTAATTTATCTGTAACCCTCCTCTAGTTCCGATGTAGCGAGTTGCTTACAGTTTCGTATGGAGGCGTCCGGGATTTAGCATATTCACATTAGGTTCTTACACAAATCAAACATTAAATTAATGTGGAGTGTGATAGACTGTCCCGAATATGCATATGCGCGGTGCATACATGTACAAAGGTGTACAGATCGACGCCAACTGCTCAATTGAGAGCAGTTCCAACC
>CAMPHP010000011.1 GCA_946885925.1 uncultured Litorilinea sp. | reverse complement strand
GTTCTAGCCTATCCCATTATGGCAACCATGATGCCACTATGATCATGATGCCACCACGATAAGGAGTCGGACTGTATGAGTAAACCAACCATTGCCGTCATTGGGGGGACAGGGGCTGAAGGCTCTGGTCTTGCCGTGCGTTGGGCTGCCGCAGGGTATCCTGTGGTGATTGGAAGTCGTAGCGCGGAAAAAGCTGCCAGCGTGAGTGCTGAATTGAGCGCGCTATTGCCAGAAGGTAGTGCGACGTTGGAGGGGGATACGAACGCAGCTGCTGCGGCTGCTGCACAGATTGTAGTCCTGAGTGTGCCTTACAGTGCTCAAGTGGATACCATTGACCAGATCAAGGAGGCAAGCCAAGGCAAGGTGTTGATCATGGTCGGTGTTCCTTTGCAACCGCCCAAGGTCAGCACGGTTTGGCATCCACCTGGCGGTTCAGCCGCGCAGGTAGCCCAGGCGCAATTAGGCGAGGGGGTGAAGGTGGTGGGTGCTTTCCAGAATGTCTCGGCGGGCCATCTGAAAGACCTGAACTGGGTACCAGAGTGTGATGTGCTGATTACAGGTGATGATAAAGAGGCCAAGCAACTTGTCGCAGAACTGACACGCGCTGCGGGTTTCTTTCCAGTCGACGCCGGGCCGCTGGCAAATTCGTCGGTGGTAGAGGGGTTGACTGCGGTGTTGATTGGGATTAATGCGCGAAATAAGGTCAAGGGCAGCGGTATCCGCATCACTGGTATTCCGCGTGACACTGCAACGTAACTCAAGTCGCTATTTACTTAGTCGCTATGTACTTAAAAGAGACTGTCATTCCCACTGTAGGGAGGAATAACAGGGTACCTGAGTTCTCCGCCGCGGAATCGGTGTCGCTTACCTAGTAGAGAAGGATGATTGTCCCTATGGTCGAGCAAGAGGATGACATAAAGTCGCGCCATCTGGAAACTATCGCAGTCCATGCGGGGCGGAGAATTGACCCTGGCACAGGCGCGGTCATGCCGCCGATCCATCTTTCCACCACCTTTGAGCGCCAGCCCGATGGTAGCTATACCGATGGCTTTGTCTATACACGTACCGAAAATCCCAACCGTCGCGCCCTAGAAACTTGTCTGGCGCAGTTGGAAGGGGGCGAAGTCGCGGCGGCTTTTAGCTCTGGTCAGGCGGCGACTACCAGTGTCTTACAGTCGCTTGCCGTGGGAGAGCATGTGATTCTTCCCGATGATTGTTACTTTGGTACGCGTAGAGTCGCCGTGGATATCTTGGGACGCTGGGGGCTTCAGGCTACGATTGTGGATATGAGCGACTTGGATCAGGTGCGTGCGGCACTCCAACCCAATACACGCTTGATATGGGTGGAAACGCCGTCCAATCCGCTGCTCAAGATTACAGATATCGAGGCAGTCGCAGAGATCGCCCATGAGGCAGGCGCGATTTGTGCTGTGGATAATACGTGGCCTTCACCCCTGGGCCAGCGTCCGCTGCAATTGGGCGCAGATTTGGTGATGCATTCGACCACCAAGTACTTGGGGGGACATAGTGACATTTTGGGCGGCGCAATTGTGGCGCGCGTAGCAGACGATCTGTTTGAGCGCATTCGCACAGTGCAGACCATTGCTGGCGCAGTCCCTTCTCCCTTTGATTGTTGGTTGCTGTTACGCAGCATTCGTACGCTGCCCTTCCGTATGCGCGCCCATAGCGAAGGGGCGATGCGCGTTGCTGAGTACTTGGCAGATCACCCGCGTATTGCCGAGGTGCATTATCCAGGGTTGCCCACCCATCCTGGTCATGACATTGCTGCGCGCCAGATGCTCTCTTATGGAGGAATGCTTTCTATCCAGCTTGAAGGGGGCATGGAGGAGGCAATGACAATGGCGGCACGGGTACAGCTGTTTACACGCGCAACCAGCTTGGGGGGTGTGGAGAGTTTGATTGAACACCGCGCATCGGTCGAGGGGCCTGCCAGCAAGACCCCGGCGAACCTGCTGCGCGTTTCCGTGGGACTAGAGCATCCTGATGATCTGATCGCTGATTTGGCTCAGGCATTGCAGTAGGTATGTAGATCCCTTTTGTAGGGCCATTCCCCTGAGGTGGCCGCCTCTGCCAATTTTCCAGAATCCAGAGTGCGCCCTGGGGGCACCCGGCATGGAGGCGCAGCCCCTATAATTCTACCGGACACCTGGACGTGTAGATAAGGAAGTGATACAGAAAGTGGAAAATGAAGAACTTTTGCTAGATTGCGCTCAATGGGCTGTCGTGATTTTAGCCGCAGGACGTAGCAGCCGTATGGGACAGGCCAAGCAACTTGTGCAGGTAGATGGTGAGCAGATGGTGCGGCGGGCCGTGCGCGTGGCACTGGCGAGTGGGGCAGCGCGAGTGGTGCTGGTGACAGGGGCCTATGCCGGGGAGGTAGCTGCGGCAGTTGCCGACTTTGTCAGGGATGCAGCGGGGCGGCTCCATCTGGTTCACAACCCGCATTGGGAAACAGGACAGGCCGGGAGTATGCAAGCGGGAATTGGGGCGTTGCCTGCTACTTGTGAGGCGGTTATCTTCTTGCCCGTGGATCAGCCCTATGTTGAGCCGCTGCTGCTGGACCAACTGGTGGCAGCGTGGCGACAAGGTGCTGCGCTCGCTGCGCCGGTAGTTGATGGCGAACTACGTGGAGCACCAGCGCTTTTTGACCGCAGCCTATGGCTTGAACTGAATCAGGTAAAAGGGGATGTTGGCGGGCGGATGGTGCTGCGCGCACATGCTGAGCGCGTGCATCGGGTTGCTGCGCCCGCGGCGTGGCTGCGCGATGTGGACACGCCACAAGATTTGCTGGAGTAATCTGACAGTAAAGGTACGTTAGGGAGTAGCTATGGGAGGCTCACTCGCCAACCCCATGCTGCGTACAGGGGCAATCGTCGCTGCCCAGAGGGTGAGCATCATGAGCAATGTACCTGACGCAGCAAGTAGTAGCGTGCTATTCCACTGGATTAACGCACCTGATAGGGCCAGCGAGAGGGGGACAAGCCCAACTGAAGCAAAGAGCATAAAGCTCATCACGCGCCCCAACAGGTGGGTTGGCGTATGGCTTTGTAGCCAGGTGATAAAGAGGATGTTCACATAGCCATTGGCAATCCCCATACTAACACTTGTTAGTACCGCCAGCCACAAAGACGAGCTAAAACCGATGATGACTAAGCCTAAGCCGAGCACACTGATCACAATGAGCAAGAGTGATCCTAAATGACGTGGCGCAGGCTGTGGCAATATGCCAACTGCCAGTGTGCCAAGTAACATACCGCCTCCATAGGCTCCCATGATAATTCCGTAGGCCGCGGCTCCTTGGCTAAAGCGGCTGTCGGCTAAAATGGGCATCCCTACCCAAAATGGTCCAACAAATAAGAAATTGATGGCTGCGCTGAGCAGGAAGAGGGCGCGCATTGCCCTATCAGCCCATACAACTTTGAGTCCTTCTTGTATGGTCATCAGTATGCCCAATACTCCCTGGGGTTCTATTTGCTCGGTTACTTCTCTTTTTCTACTATCAAGTTTTCCACGATCAAGCCAAATGAGCGAAAGCGTTAGGGTTGACACCAGGAAGGTCGCAGCATCAAAGGCAAAGGCAACGCCAAGCCCTTGAATTTCTGGTATAGGTTCTGCGCCAACTTTGGTGGGAACATTAGTGCCAAGCAGGGCGATCATAGCCGCGGCTATAAGAGGACCAATCAGTTGGCATATCTGCGCGGTAGCCTGGATCATGCTGTTGGCGGTTTGCAGATGATTCGCTCCCACCAGTTGCGGAACAATGGCGACTGACGCTGGAAAAAAGAAGGCATCAACTGTGCCAAATATCAGAGCCAGCGTGTAGAGCATCCATAATTCCACATGACCTGCAAAGATAATGCCTGCCAATAATGCTACTAAGAGCATCCGCAGGAGATTGGAGAGTAACATGATGCTTTTGGGCGAGAAGCGATCGGTAAAGGCACCGCCAACCAGCATAAAGAGGGCGCGCGGAATGCCATTAATCGCCAGCACAGAGCCAACCGTAAAGGCATTGTCCGCTACTTGTAAGACAAGCCAAGTTAGCGCAACAAAATGCACTTGATCACCCAACAGCGAGACAAACTGACCCAGCCACAGCCAGCGAAAGTTACGCACTTTTAAGAGATGCCAGAGAGACAACTGGCCTGGGAAATCTGATCGGTTCGTGTCGCCGGTCATAGGGGCATCCTTGACTTGATGTGACAGGTTAAACCATCCGGTCTTTGCTCCTTACGGAGCAGAGAGATAGGCGAGGGTATAATAAACTGTAAAGACTGTACATGGAAAGAGGTATAGAAGAAGCTCGGAAAGAATGGTAGCAATATGCTAAAACGATTGTTTGGACGTAATAAGCCACAAAGCACCCAACCTAGCCTGCCGTCCACATGGAAGCGGGTAGCGTGGCAAAATCCACGGATACCTTATCTCGATTATTTCAATTTGCATCTACATGGCCTCACGTTCGAGAAGGCTATTCGCAGCCTGGAAGCCAAGTATTTGAATGCAACCGTCATGGCCCCTGCCATTCTTGTTTGGCAGCAAGGAGAATGGATAAACGCCTATTTTGCACGCGATTTGGTGGCTGCGGTTGGCTTTAACAAGCTGTCGAATGAGATCGCGCGTGAGCATGAGATTTGGCTTATCGGCTATCGTATCTATGCCGAGCAGGGGATCGATGTTCACTATTTTCATGGCAACGATCATGTGGCTGGATTGGCTGTAGGTGAAGATGAGCTAGAGCGTGAGCCGCTTGCGGCGGAGGCCTTTGCGCCATTGGCGGATGTCAGCCACCTCATTCCACGACCAGAGCCATTGCACCCGCTTGATTTCCACTTTGGGTTGCTTGAATCAGTAGGAATTCAGGATGCTGCGTTGACTTGGGACGAGGTATTGCGGCGTTATAAAGCCGGGGAATTGACTGGAGCTAAATTGCTGCCTGTGTAAGGAGATAGGGGAGGGTACATGGCGAAGTCTCACGGCATTGCCATTAGCTTACGGCGTGCTGCACCGCGGCCAACAGCGCCGAACTCTTTGGCCCAGTAGCGGTGAGCGTAGCGATGCGTACGTTGGCATCCAGAGGGTCAGTGGTTAGGGTGATGTAGAGTGCGTCAGGGGGCAGCAAGTCGGTTATGCGTTCGGCCCATTCAATGATCACTACCGCGCCTTCACTGTCGCTATCGGATAGGGGGGCAGTGGCGAAAATTTCATCTAGCCCCAGGGTGGTGGCTTCGGCAAGGGCTGTGCTGGCGCTCTCACTCAGGCGGTAGGTATCAATGTGAATCAGACGCAGTCGCCGCGTTCCCGCGCCATATTCATTGACCAGGGTGAACGTGGGGCTGGTGACACGGGCGCTGATCCCCAGACCCTTAGCAATGCCTTGGGTCAAGGTGGTCTTGCCTGCACCCAATTCTCCACTTAAGGCGATGATCTGCCCTGCGCTTGCTGCCATACCCAAACGCTCCCCTAGCCTATAGGTAGCGTCTGATGTAGCCAGGAAGAGTGTTATCGGAATCATTGCAGCCGTAGACATGGTATAGCAGCCATTAGGATGTGGGCAAGAGTTGTTCGATGTAGATGCGGTGCTCCTCTACCAGCTCACTGGCGCGTTGAGCATTCGCCGCTTCAGCAATGATGCTGAAATAGGGCAATTCTGGATCGGGCGTAATATGGACCCATTCTTCAGGACTCAACGTGATCTTAATGCCTTCCACATGCTCGTCACTGCGCGGCCCATATTGCTCGTTGAGCAGCCGCATAATTATCCCTTTGCTGCCCGTATTGCAATAGGCACGCGCCTCTGCCAAATAAAACTTGGGCAGATAGGCGACGATATCGCTGATTTCGGTGTGGGTGTGGCTAATCTCGGCGCGATAGTAAGCCAGATATTCCAGCAACTTGACCGCAGCCATCATGCCATCTACCACAGGCTGGAAGGCGGGAAAGATAAAACTACCATTGCCATCCACGCCCAACAAGACACCTGGCTCGGTGCTGGCTTCCATAATGCTTTGTAGATTGTTGCTGATGCGTGTAATGTGGCTGTTGCGCCAACCAGCGATGATCTCAAGGCAATTGGGTAGTGTAATCGGAGCAACCACAGTGCTGCCAGGGTGACGTTGTAACGCCAATTCCACCATAAGCGCGGTGGTAGTAATGTCGTTGAGGATCTTTCCCTTTTCGTCCACAAGAAAGAGCTTCTCGCCCGCAACATCCAATTGCATCCCCAAATCGGCATCCAGCACACTGACAATCTTGGCAGTACGCTCCAGGTTTGCGCGGAACTCATATTGGAGCATGGCGAGCTTGGTCTCATCCATGCGCGCATTGAGGGGGACAACCTCTATCCCTAGCGTATTGAGGATTTGAGCGAAAGCATCGGCGGCAAGACCGTGTGAATAGTCCACCACAATCCGAAAACCCGCAGCTTGGATCGCTGCCACATCGACATGTTTGAGAAAGTCCCCGATATACAACTCAACCGACTGGGTGGCATATTGGATCACGCCGATTTCATCCAGGAAGGCGCGCCGGAAATCTTCGCGGAAGAAGGCACGTTCCACAGCCCGCTCCGCGCTTTTGCTTTGGTTCATCCCATTTCTATCGATAATGCGGATATCAACCACGCGTTGGTCAAAGGGGCTTAGACGGACATGAATTCCTGCCGAAACGTCGTCATGGGTGCGAACATAATAACGAAGGACGGGGGTGGCGACAGTGCCCAAGTCCCAAACGTTAATGCCCGTGCCGGGAAGGCCACTAATCAGTGCACGTTTAAGCATGCGTGAGGAACGGTGCATATCGCGGTTCAGGGCTACATAGCTACCCATGGGTAAAGTTGCTCCCAGGGCTGTGCCAAGTTTGGCGGCAAATTCAGGTGTCAGATCAACATTGACCACGCCGGTTACACCAAAACGGCCAAAGAGGGCACGGCGACCCTGATTGCCCCAGATAATGCTGTCCTTGACCGTGGCTCCTGCTTCAATTTCCTTGCGCGGCCAGAGCTTGACGCCAGCGTGGATGATACAGCCTGCACCCAAGATGCACTGGTCACCGATGACTGAGTCTTCAAAGATGACAGCCTTGGATTTGATGCTACATTGGCGGGTGATGATGGTGCCGCGCAATTCACAATTTTCACCCACATAATTGTTGCGCCAGAGGACGCTGCGCTCGACACGTGTATAGGCGTCAATAATGGTGTAATCACGGATCACGCAAGGGCCATAGATCGTAACATCCCCTTTGATCTTAACGCCTGTACCCAAGTAGATCGGGCCATAGAGTTGGGCACTGGGGGCAATCTCCACATCGTCACCCACCCAGATGCCACCGCCAATATGCTTGCCAATGGGTTCTGCCAGCTTGACGCGGCCATACAACATGTCGGCGTTGGCACGACGATACTCATCGATACTGCCCACATCGCACCAGTAGTCGTCGGTTATATGACCATAAAGAGACATGCCCTCCTCCAACATGCGTGGAAAGAGGTCGGTGGAAAAGTCATAGTTGGTATCAGGTGGGATCTGATCCAGCACTTCCGGCTCTAGGACGTAGATGCCTGTGTTCACCGTATCTGAGATAATCTCACTCCAACTGGGCTTCTCTAGAAACTGTGTAATCTGCCCATGCTCATCGGTGATGATCACGCCAAATTCCAACGGATTGGGCACGCGGGAGAGCGCAATGCTCGCCTGGGCACCCATCTCCTTGTGAGCTTGCACCAGGCGAGTGAGGTCAATGTCAGTGATGGCGTCGCCGCTGATGACGAGGAAGGTGTCATCCAAATAGGGTGCGGAGTTTTTGACGCTGCCCGCCGTACCCAGCGGTGACTCCTCCACGGCATAGGTGATCTGCACGCCGAAGCTACGACCATCTTCGAAGTAGTCTTGGAGCGCCGCCGCCATATAGCGCACGGTTACAATGATCTCGGTAAATCCGTGGCTTTTAAGAAGGTCTATCACATGGCCCATCACCGATTTGTTGACAACAGGCACAAGGGGCTTTGGGCGACCTATGGTGAGCGGACGAAGTCGTGAACCTTCGCCGCCTGCCATGACAACTGCTTTCACAACGCCTCCTTACGAGGGCAATTGGTCAAAGTCGGGGACACATCGCTATTACGAGCGAGAGAGCGGGTAAACAGGACAAATAGAGACGGACGAAGAACCGCGTGGCTTGTGTGTTGCAACATGTCAAATCGGGGGCCACGGATAATTGCGGCGATGCGCTTGTGGTGCAGGAAAGGTTTGCTTCCGCAACAGCGTCTGGATGCGCGAGAGCATGGCTGCACGTTCGGCTGGCGTGAGCAGTTGGCAGATGGTTTGGGCCAATTCGCTCTTTTTGTCGCTCAGGAGTGAGGATAGCTTTTTCAAGTCATCCAGTAACGTGGCGTCAATGGGCGAGTCGCTAAATTCCCAAACGACTGTGCGAAGTTTGTATTCGGTGTGGAAGCAGATCCCGTGGTCAATTGCCCATAGCCGATGGTCTTCACCGATAAGACAGTGACCGCTCTTGCGGTCGGCATTGTTGACCACAAAATCGAAGAGTGCAAGCTGGCGCAAGGGGGTGACAAAACGCGCATCTTCCTGCACAGAGAAGTAGTGCTGGTTATCGTTGTTGGGAATATAGAGTTGGACGCTGCCCACACCGTGGCTGCCGTCGCGCAGTACGGTCGGCGGTACCAAGTCCCATCCCAAGGTTGCGCTGATGAGATAGGCGGCGGTCTCACGCTGGCAGAGGGTCCCCCACTCAAAATCCCAGAGGGGGCTTTCCCCGCGCCGGGGTTTATAGACAGCCGGTAGAGTCAATTCCTCGTGTGAAACTGTGACCACGAAGCTATGGTTGGAGCTATAGGGCAATAGCCCCTGTTCGACCAATTCACCGCAACTCAATACAGCCAATACCTCAGCTTCGGTCACTTGGATCGGCAGATCGTCGTCGGTTGATGAAGGCGGTACTGATAGATCTGACATAGATAAATCTAGCTTAGATAAACCTCACAAGGATGGCTTTGATGCCAACGGAAATTTTGTTTAGAAGATAATGGGCATTGCTTCGCCATCCGAGCGCGGGCAGAAATGGCCCTCGCGGTCGATGGGTCGCCCACAGAGCGGGCAAGTAGGGCGTCCTTTGGAAATTACCTCCAAAGCGTGGTCACTGAGTGCGCGCATTTGATCGCGCGTGGCGACAAAGCGCACCGCAGGAACATCGTCATCGTCCGGGTCAACAATCGAGCCACTTTCGTTGATGATTAGCGCTTTGGCAATCAGCCAAATTTTGTCCTCTTCCTCGTCATAGCCCACCATAAGCTGGCCCACACGGAAAAAAGGTTCTACCGGTGATTCGGCAAAAAGCGCCTTTTTCTTGCTAGTTACAGGGGGGAGGTCGGGATTTCTTTCAGCCAGTTCCTCTAACATCTGCAAAATGCTGATGGCGAGGTTGGCAACTTCCTGCTTTTCCAAAACGAGGGAAATAAGCTGGGAGCCGGCGCGGGCCTGGAGGAAGAAGGTGCGTTTGCCTGGTTCACCCGTGGCGTCGGCAATAATATGTTGGACAGGATTTAGATCATAGGTAAAGTTAGCCATAGGCTCGTCTTTTCTCATCTTGACAGTTATCGTCCCATAGCCCTAGGTAGAGTGCTCAACATTTTGTTCAGCCTCTTGCGTCTCCTCTGCAGGAGGCTCTTCCTGCTTCCATTCAAACTTGGGCAATTCCGCCATATAATTGGTAAAAAGCACCATCGGTCGTCCATTGTGAAAGGCCAATGCGCTAATGGAAGCTGTGTTAATGATAATGCGCTGAAAGAGATCGAGCGGCGTCCCCATATAATGGGCCAGCGTCGTGCGGATTACATCGCCGTGGCTAAAAATTGCCACCAGTTGGTTGGGATGGGCTTGCACGATGCGCTCGACAGCCCACACCGCGCGGCTTTGGACTTGATGCAGGGTTTCACCACCGGGAAATCTAAACCCACTTGGGAAATGTTGTACGGAGTGCCATTCAGGTTTTTTGGACAATTCCCGCAGATCACCTCCTTGCCATTCACCGTAATCAACCTCTACAACATCGGGTTCTGCAATCACCTGATGCCCCAGCGCAGCCGCAACAGGTTCGGCGGTTTGAAGACAGCGTTCCAACGGGCTGGAATAAATTGCACTGATAGGTTGTTTTGCTAATTGCTCAGCGAGCCATGCACTCTGGTCTCGCCCTTTGTCATTGAGATGGACGCCGTTTGTGCGCCCGGCCAGCCGATTAGTACCTACCCAGTCATTCTCGCCGTGGCGAATCAACAAGAGATAGGTTGTCGAAACCGTCATCCTCTGCTCTCACTCTCCATATGCTATAATGGCGCTGCCTGCTATCATTGTCATCAAGCTAGTTTCATTAAACCAGATCATGACCCAGAGCAACAGTGCAGGCATGTTAAAAGTCATCTGAGAATAGCACGGGAATTCTGATAGTGGAAGTGGAAAACTTACCTTCTTCTCCTTGCTTCCCTCGAATTTTTAATTTATCTTGCCATTGTGGCGAACCACCGAGCGTTACCGCACAGTCGCCTATACAACAACTCGCAACAACTCATCTAAACACGCACGCAAGCCATCTTCTACCGCATCTTTAGATGTCGTGATTGATATGATGATCGGTATGATAATTGATGTAATGATTCGCGTGCATTAGTGTAGCATATTTCGGTGAAATGTGAAGTCAATACGAACTCTTACTCTTGTGGTTGGTGTGGCGATTGTCGCGTTGGCGGCACTGTTGGGATTAGGCGCATGCAGCCGCAACGACAACGCCAGCGCTGACCCTTACGCCTCATACCGCCCCGCACTCAAAGAAGAATTCCAATCTGATTTCGAGGGCATGGAGAAGGCTCCTCGCTACTATCTGACTGTGTCGATTACGCCCACGGGTGAACTGCTGACAGGGATAGCCGAGGTGGTTGTCACCAACTATAGCCCGGATAAATGGCGTTATCTGATTTTCCGGCTCTATCCTGCGCTGCCCCAATATGGGGGTGAGATGTCGATCCAGGGGGTAGCCGTGAATGGGCAACCTACTACCTTTATCTACCAGGCGCAGAATAGTGCGGCGCGCGTCGATTTGGCACAACCTCTCTCGCCAGATGAGCAAGTCACTGTGCGTTTCAACTACCGGCTAACCATCCCGCAGTGGTCGGACAATAGCAATATCTATGCGTTGTTTGGACGCAGCCAACAGATGACGACACTGCCGCTCTTCTATCCATCGCTGGCGGTCTACCAAGCGGATCCGGCGTTGGGGTCGGGTACTTGGTGGCAAGATATGGGTACGGCGCGTGGCGATGCAGCTTTTAATGTGAGTTCGCTCTTTGTGGTTACTGCCACAATCGCCAGCGAGCAAGTGCCAGTTGTATCAGGGTCGTTGGTGGAGGCTACGGCCAACGAGAATGGGCAAACTCGTTATGTTTGGGTTACTGGCCCTGTGCGCGAGTTTATCCTGCACATGAGTCCTGCGTTTAGCTCTGCCAGCACCGAAGCCTATGGCACACGCATTACAAGCTATTGGCTGCCAGGACAAGAGGCAGCAGGGCGGGCTGCTCTCAACTATGCAGCCAGTTCGTTGCGGATTTACTCGGACTATTTTGGCGGCTATCCAGGGCGCGAGATGAGCGTGGCAGTGGCTCCATTGACCTATCGCGGCATGGAGTATCCCCAGGTCAATCTGTTGGGTGTCGAGCTATACACACGCTTCCAGAATACGATGGAAATTTTAGTAGCCCATGAGGTGGCCCATCAATGGTGGTACCAGCTTGTCCATAACGATCCAGTCAATATGCCTTGGGTGGATGAGGCACTGGCGGAATATTCGGTGAAGCTCTACTATGAGAGGCTCCACGGCCCGCAAGATGCCTCGCTCTTGGAGCGGCAGCGCTGGCAAACGCCGCTTGATATGTTGGCGTCAACAAACGAGGATGAGTCGCTCAACCGCCCGGTAGATAGCTTTGAGAATGGGCAGCAGTATGAGACGGTTATCTATGGCAAGGGTGCGCTCTTTTACGACAGAATGCGCGAGGTGTTGGGCGACCGCCGCTTCCAGCGCTTTGTACGCGACTATCTAGCGAATCATCGCTATCAAATTGTTGATACGACGGCGTGGAGAAAGTCGTTGGATGCGTTGCAGTTGCCAGAGTTGGAGATGTTGTTTGACGATTGGGTGGGTGAGGAGTTTGTCCCACCGACGCCGACACCTGATGCGACAGAGCAATTCGATGGGGACGAGGAGGAAGCCCCGGACATGCTGTAGGTTTGCTCTGCCTTTCCTATACATAACATGTAGCCTACTACGCCTGACTACGCCATTCAGTGACAAGTGCTGACCTGCCCACCCGCGTTATGGTCCCACCTACAATTTGGCATCACCCAGGGAATCGTGCGCGTGCTCAAGGTGCATGAATGTCTGGGATAGAACAATAAAACAAATAGGCGAGAACCCGTTTCGCCTGACAAAGAAGGAGCAAGCGATTATGGCCCAGTGGTGGAATGACTATCCTTGGCGAGAGATCCAGACCAATTTGCGTGAAATCGACATGGCGGATATTTGCGCCGAGCAGGTTGTGGCGGATTTGCAGGCGTTTAAGGCCACTCTCCTCATGATCAACGCAGCGGGTATTATTGCCAGCTATCCCACCGATCTCCCCTTCCACTTCCAAAGTCCCTATCTTACCGGCGATAGTCTAGCTGACATCATTGACGCCTGTCATCAGGCTGGCATCCGCGTGGTGGCACGCACCGACTTTTCGAAGGTGCGCCGTCCCATCTATGAGATGTATCCAGAGTGGGCAACTATCAGCGCTGCGGGCGAGATTATTGACTATAACGGCGATATAGCCGTCTGTCTCAACGGTGACTATCAACAACAGTACGCCTTGCAGATCATTGAAGAATGTCTAAACAAGCTTGATTTTGACGGTATCTTTTTTAACATGGGCGGCTACCAGACGCGCGATTATAGCGGCAATTACTATGGTCCCTGCCAGTGTGAGAATTGCCGCCGCGGCTTTGATGCCATGTTTGGCCTGCCCCTGCCCACCCAGGAAGATATGGATGACCCACTCTTTCGCAAGTATGTGCGCTTCAAGCAAGCTACCCTGAGCGCTCACCACGACAAGGTCTACAATTTCATCCACAGCCGTTGGCCCGATGTCATCATTGCCAACCACCGCGAGTTTGGCGAAGGCTTTATCCGCCAGGAATCGAATACCGCCATTGACCGCCCGCTGCCCCACTGGCAGTATAGCGGCTCGGACAATACCAAATGGGCGACCAGCAGCTACCCGCGCATGATTTCGAGCAACACCACGGTAGACTTCATTGACTTCCCCTATCGCCACGTTGCCGTCTCGCCCCACCAGCAGAGCTTGCGGCTGGCACAGGGATTGGCGAATGGTGGTGCGCTGGACTATTACCTGATCGGGCGACTGGACAACCATGAGGATCGCTCTGGCTACGCACCGATCAAGGAGATTTTTCACTATCACGCGGCCAACGAAGATTCCTATACACAGCGTACCTCCCAGGCGAATGTGGCGCTGATCAACGGGCCACAGGCCAACGTAGCGGAGTTTCGCGGCTGGTTCCGCTTTCTCGTTGAACACCATTTTCTCTTTGACACGCTCATTGATGATTTGACACCCAACAGCCCGGCACTAGAACTGCCGTGGACGAAGTACCAGGCTAT
>CAMPHP010000010.1 GCA_946885925.1 uncultured Litorilinea sp. | reverse complement strand
GCATACACAAGCGGTTACAGCTTTCTTTGCCTTACAAGGGAAAGCAGCTAGCTAATCTCGGCATGAAACGACTATGGAGAAAAGGCAAATGAAAGCAAGCGTTCCATTTGATGAGACTAGCCGAGAGTTGTTAAAAGACCCAGAAACCGCCGCTATGTACCTGGAAGAGTTTCTTGCGGATGACGATATAGAGGCATTCAAGTTAGCTCTAAGGCATGTTGCTGACGCTCGTTTAGGTGGCATGACTGCTTTATCTGAAATTACACATCTCAACCGAGAATCGCTTTATCGTACACTGTCGGGCAAGAGTAACCCGAGGCTAGATACTCTTGCTACGATATTGGGCGCTCTTGGGTTACGGATTGGGGTCATTGCGGTGCGAGAACGATAAATTGTGCCTTCTTTATACACATGATTAGCTGGACGGTAGAGCCTGCTGCCTCTCGCGCAGTGCCGTGTGCAGTGTCACCAACGTAGCTTTGTCTCCGAAATTTCCGGGCTTGAGTACCACTGCGCGCTCTATCCCATGCCGGTCTACCCCAAAGGTCAGCGGGATTCCAGGCAACAGTTCCTCCACCACGCGCAGCCGCTCAATGCCCAACCGCCGCAGCACATAATAGGCAGTATCGCCCCCCACCAGGATCAGCGCGCCAGGCTGGAGCCGGTCTACCGCCGCATAAGTCAGGTCAGCCAAACGAGCAGCCTGGGCGCGCGCAGTTGGGCCTTCAAGTTGAGTGTTGTCCGTGGGGGGTGCTAAATGGAGTAGCCAGTCGCCAACCGGATGGCATTGTGCGCCAACCAAATCCATCTCATACCACGAGTGACCCAGCACACGCACATGCATGATGCCTGTCCTCTTAACCTGAGCCACCTGGACGTGGGCCGTTTTGCTGCCGCTACCCACGACAGCCAAGATGGGGCCAGGTGGGATACGAGTCGTCTGGACTTCTGGACTCGTCTGCTGCGTGGTCCAGCGTGCAGCCAACGGCCCCACCATCCCCGCGCTGCCACAGAGCAGATACGCATCGGTATTGGCTGCGGCGACAATGGTCACAAGGTCAGCATCGGTCATCCCATCTACCACCAACAGCCGTTCGCCCTGCCGCCTTCTCTCCTGCAACGTTTTTCGTAGCGCGTGGACTCCCTGCCGCACGGTCGCCAGACCGATCACCCCCACAACGAATTGGCTCTGCGCGCTCAGTAGGGTTGGCAGATGACGTGGCGGCGCACCCGCATAGACCAGTTTGCCCCCTTCCAGTCCACGACCTTGGGCGGGAAAGGCGGGCGAGATGACAGCACTCTTGCCTGGCAAGAGCGCTAGCATGGCTTCCAATTCCGCTCCCAAATTGCCGCGCAAAGTCGAATCGATCTTCTTGTACCAGGTTACACCCGCTGCTGTCGGTCCGGTCGCCAATATCGCCAGCGTCTCCCGCACGCGTTGAGCCGCCTCGGCGGGCAGCAAAAAGCGCGAGTCGGAGGAGACTGCCACCACATCTACTTGGGCTGGCTCGTGCGTCGGTTCCAACCAGACTTCAGCAGATAACCCGGCTTGCACACAGCGCGCAGCGCTATCTGCCGCGCCCGTCAGGTCATCAGCCACGATGACCAACGCGGGCACCAGCGCGGGAGTACGTATTGTCATCATGCCTCTATCGTATCTCGCGCCTGTGCCATCTGTACCGCGACTTCAATAGCAGCGATCATACTGTCGGCGCGCGCCTTGCCCGTGCCAGCAATGTCAAAGGCTGTGCCATGGTCCACCGATGTACGGATAATCGGCAACCCCATACTGACATTGACGCCGCTGTCAAAGGCCAACAGTTTCATAGGGATATGCCCTTGGTCATGGTACATAGCAACCACAATATCATATTCCCCCTTCACCGCACGCAAAAAAATTGTGTCAGGTGGCATAGGGTCGGAAACATCAAGCCCATCGGCCCGCGCAGCAGCAATGGCTGGGGCCACAAATGTCCCTTCCTCATTGCCAAACAGACCACTCTCACTCGCATGGGGGTTCAATCCCGCCACCGCAATACGGGGATGGGAAATACCCAAGGCAAGACAGGATTGGTGGGCAATCTCGATGACCTCGCGCACGCGTGCGGGTGTCACGCGTCGAATCGCTTCTTGCAGCGAGACATGTGTGCTCACATGCACCACCCGCAACTTTGGCCCCACCAACAGCATACTCACCCGCTTGGCCCCCGTGCGCTCGGTGAGCAATTCGGTATGACCTGGGAACTTATAGCCGCCTAAATGCATGGCTTCCTTGTTCAAGGGCGCGGTCACGATGCCATCTACCTGCCCTGCCATCGCCAAATCGCACGCAGCAAAGACATACTCCACCGCAGCCTTGCCAGCGGCGGCGCTAATCTGCCCTGGTGGAATCTGCGTAGGATCAGCATTGTGCAAGTCGAGCAAAGTGAGTGTCCCAGGTGTATAGCTGCCCTGCTCCGGGCTGCTGACCGTCTCCAGCGTCAACGGCGTACCCTCTAGCCATTGTTGGGCGCGGGCCAGAATCCGGCTGTCACCGACCACCAGCGGGCGCGCGCTTTCATAAACAACCCTATCATGCAGTGCCTTGAGGATCACCTCTGGGCCAATCCCCGCCGGATCACCTAGCGTAATCGCCAACAATGGGCGCGTCGATTTCGCCATGCAGCGCTCCTTCCTACCTGTTTGCTCACTTGGTTGCTTGGTAGCTCTATCTCTAATCTCTCCAATCGTAGCATACCCCTCCCTTGCTGAACAGTTCCATTTGGGGCAAAATAGAGACAGATACCCACTTGCACGCCCGCACACTGTTGAACAATGCTGCTCCTCAGACATTGTAGAAATTGACATTGCAGAAATCGACATTGTAGAGATCATCGTAATCGCGAGGGGTTACAGGTTAGTTTGCAAGATACTTGCCTATCGTCCGCCCAACTTTAGCACCGGGATAGTTCCCTAAGGACATTATGACCAGCCAACCCAACGGCGCGGTACCGATTGATAGCGCCGACCCTACCCTATACCAAATCAAGACAAACGATGCAGGCCCAGAGGGTAGCCTACCCTTGGATGCCGAGCTTCTGCTCAATGCGCCCAGCGGCGACCTCTTTGCCATGACGCAAAATGCAGGCATGGGCTGGGAGCCGCGCACCCTTCGCCAACCTGAATTTCTCATCCTCAGCACTCAAGGTGGGATTCGTGCCCCAGATGGCACACCCATCGCCTTGGGCTATCACACCGGCCATTGGGAAGTCGGCCTGCTGATGCAAGAGGCGGCCAAGGAATTCAAAGCCAAGGGCACAATTCCCTTTGCCGCCTATGTCACAGACCCATGTGATGGGCGCAGCCAAGGCACGGTCGCCATGATGGATAGCCTCCCCTATCGCAACGATGCGTCGATCGTGATGCGTCGCCTCATGCGTTCGCTACCCACGCGCAAGGGAGTCATGGGTGTAGCTACTTGTGACAAGGGACTACCCGCCACCATGATCGCGCTGGCAGCGCAACACAATTTGCCCACCATCCTTGTCCCTGGTGGTGTCACTCTTCCTCCGACCGAGGGCGAAGATTCTGGCAAAGTTCAAACCATTGGTGTGCGCTTTGCTCATGGCGAGATTACCGTGGAAGAAGCCGCCGAGTTGGGCTGCAAGTCTTGTGGTAGCGCTGGGGGTGGTTGCCAATTTCTCGGCACTGCTGCCACCAGCCAGGTTGTTGCCGAGGCATTAGGCATGAGCCTGGTTCATTCAGCTCTGGCCCCCTCCGGCCAACCCATTTGGCTTGACCTTGCCAAGCGTTCGGCCCAGGCCCTCATCAACCTCTTTATGGATGGGCGCACCACCACCGACATTCTCACAGAAGACGCGCTCCACAACGCAATGGTCGTACATGCGGCCTTTGGCGGCAGCACCAATCTGCTGCTGCATATCCCTGCCATTGCCCATGCTGCCGGTCTGCCCCGACCCACTGTGGATGACTGGGTGCGTATCAACCGCAGTGTTCCTCGTCTGGTGGATGCTCTGCCCAACGGCCCGGTCGGCCATCCCACGGTACAGGTCTACCTGGCAGGTGGTGTGCCAGAGGTCATGCTGCATCTGCGCGAATTGGGCTTGCTCCGTCTCAACGCCCTCACCGTCCATAACCGCACGCTGGATCTGCTCTTAGACGAGTGGGCGAGCAGCGAGCGGCGCAAGCGATTGCGCGAACATCTCCATCGAACCGATGGCGTTGATCCAGACCAGGTGATCATGGACCCCAAGAGCGCCCGCGAGCGAGGTCTCACCAGCACAGTCACCTTCCCGCGCGGCAACCTTGCCCCCGAAGGTTCCGTGGTCAAAAGTACCTCGATTGACCCCTCCGTCGTTGATCCCGATGGTGTCTATCGCAAGATTGGCCCAGCTCGCGTCTTCACCAGTGAGCGCGCGGCCATCGCTGCCATTAAAGGCCAAGGAGACAAAGAGATTCACCCCGGCGATGTGATTGTGGTTGCTGGCTGTGGCCCGATGGGTTCAGGCATGGAAGAGACTTACCAACTCACCTCTGCCCTCAAATACCTCAAATGGGGCAAGGAAGTTGCGCTGATTACCGATGCGCGCTTTAGCGGCGTGAGTACGGGCGCTTGTATTGGACACATCGGCCCCGAAGCACTCGCTGGCGGCCCGATTGGTCGCGTGCGTGATGGTGACCTGATCCAAATCATTATTGACACCGTAAACCTCGAAGGTAGTCTCGATCTCGTAGGCCATGATGGGCAACGCTACGACCCTGCCACGGGTGCAGCAGTATTGGCCCAGCGCAGCGCCAATCCCACACTTGCTGCGGACCCGCGCCTGCCCGACGACACGCGCCTGTGGGCAGCCTTACAAGCGGCAGGTGGCGGCACCTGGGGTGGCTGTGTCTATGACGTAGATCGCATTATCCAATTGCTAGAGGCGGGACAACGTGCCCTCGCCCCGCAAGCCACAGCAGCAGATTGATGTAGTAGCAGATTGATGTGGCAAACAAATCTCTTTCACTCCCTAGAAAGCTCTGATTATGCCTTTGCTCCAACCCTCCACGCTGATTGACCTAGCCAAACGTATCTTCGTTGCAGCCGGAGCACCCGACGACATTGCCGAAACGGTTGCTACCTCGTTGGTGGGTAGCGACCTCGTGGGCCATGACTCGCATGGCAGCGTGCGTGTTCGCCAATATCTCGACGCTATCCGCCGCGGCGATCTCAATCCGGCTGCGCGTCCGGTCATCGTCCACGAGCACGGTGCAGCGGTCACAATAGACGCGCAGCGCAGCTTCGGGCAAGTCGCAGCACGTTTTGCCATCAATGAAGCAATCGCGCGTGCCAAAATTCATGGTGTCGCCGCCGCGGGTGTGATCCACTGTGGTCATGTGGGACGGCTGGGTGAATGGGTCGAGTTGGCCGCGGAACATCAGACATTGGCCCTAGCCTTCTGCAATGGCGGAGGGGCCACCGGAATTGTTGCCCCCTTTGGCGGTGCGGAACGACTCCTGGGCACGAATCCCATCGCGGCTGCACTGCCCGTAGGCGACAGTGACCCCATCGTCCTCGACTTTGCCACCAGTGCCGTGGCAGAGGGTAAGGTACGCGTCGCCCGCAACCGGGGCAAGAGCATTCCAGAAGGCTGGATTCTCAACAATGCCGGTCTACCCAGTACCAACCCTGCAGACCTCTATGATGGCGGCATGTTGCTCCCTTCGGCAACCCATAAAGGCTACGGACTCTCGCTCCTAGTCGATTTTATGGCGGGTCTGCTTACGGGCAATGGGACTCCCATTTTACCTGGATATATCGCGGGCAATGGTGTGCTCTTTATCGTGCTCGATATCGCAGCCTTCCGCGCACCCGAAGAATATGAGAGTGCCAGCCAAGCCGTGGCGCAACGGGTCAAGGCAGTCAAGCCCGCACCTGGCTTTGAGAGCGTCATGCTTCCCGGTGAGCCGGAACAGCGTATGGCAGCGATCCGTAGTGCCCAGGGCATCGAAGTGGATGATGCCACCTGGCAGTTACTTACCGAAGATGCAGCGGCGCTTAATATCGCAGTTAATCCATAATTTGTTTTTTGGCAGAGTGCAAGCCGCCGATCGTAAGTCAGGAGCTCAGGAGTTCGCGCAGCCACATCAAACGTCTTTCTGTGGCGATCCCTATGGTGATTGAAGTGTCTAATTGGTACAAAGGAGGTTCCGGTGGAAAATTCAGTTGTGGACGAAGTGAAAAACAATGTTGAGGCTAACGGGGCAGAACCGGCGCTTGCAGACATGGTTCGTGCCGCGCCACTGGCTGACATCCAGAAGCGTGGCTATCTAACTGTTCAACTTCAGGGCCATACGATTGCCCTCTTCTATCACAACGACCAAGTCTATGCGGTGGACAACCGCTGTCCCCACATGGGCTTTCCGTTGGATCGGGGTTCCGTGCGTGATGGTATTTTGACCTGTTACTGGCATTATGCACGCTTTGATGTCGCCACCGGAGGCACCTTTGACCAATTTGCCGATGATGTGCGTGTCTTCCCCACTGCCGTTCACAATGGCGATGTCTGGGTAGATGTTGCCCCGCATGCCAATCCTGTAGCCCACCAGCGTGAACGGCTGCGTATCGGTCTCGAACGTGATATTAGTCTGGTCATCGGCAAGGCAGTGCTGGTATTGACGGGCGACGATCCATCTGGGCTGGAGCCTTTCCGCACCGGACTAGATTTTGGTGTGCATTATCGCGATACGGGGTGGGGTCAAGGGTTGACCATGCACACCTGCATGATGAATATGCTGCCTCACTTGGCCCCAACAGACCGACCCCGTGCGCTCTACCACGGTCTCTCGGCTGTAGCGCGCGACTCAGCAGGACGCCCTCCCCGCTTCCGTGTGCCTGCGCTACCAGGAGAGAACGAAGATCTAGCCACGCTCAAACGCTGGCTGCGCCGCTTTATTACCGTGCGCGATGACGAGGGCGCAGAACGCTGTGTTGTCTCCGCCATACGGGGTGGGGCCAGCGCGCGTGAAATGGCGGACATGCTCTTTGCCGCGGTCACCGACCACCGCTATATCGACATCGGCCATCCTGCCGATTTCACGAACAAGGCTTTCGAGGCATTGGACTTAGCTGGATGGGAGTATGCCGAGCCTGTGCTCACCAGCCTTGTGCGCGGCTATGCCAACGCTACGCGCATGGAAGAATCCAATTCCTGGCGCAACCCTGTTGATTTGATTGCCATTTTGGAGACAGCCTTTGCTCAACTTCCAGCAGCATGGAGCGAAGGCGAACAAACCACACAAGCGCGGCCATCGGCGGCTGAACTACGCACCCAACATGCCAATCTGCTTTTGGGCGATGATCCGCAGGCGGTTGTCGATGCCTTGCTGGCGAGTTTACGCGCGGGTGCCCAGCCCGACGAGATTGCAGGAGCAGTTGCCTATGCCGCAGCCCTACGCATTGCGCGCTTCCATACCAGCAACGAACTAGGCGATTGGGATACCGCACTGCATACCTTCACCTTTGCCAATGCCATCCAGCAAGGGTTACGCCGCGCCCCTTCACCCGAACTGTTCCGCGGCGTACTCGATGCAGCAATGAGTATCTATCTTGACCGCTTCCTCAACATTCCGGCGGCACGCATTCCCCAGCCCAATGGCAATCAGCGTGCAGATGAAGCGGCGCTATCTGAGCTGTCGCAACTGCTTGACCGCCAGCAGCAGGTCAATCAAGCGGGCCAGCAAGTCGCGCAATATCTCTATGGTGGTGGGGAAACTGCTCCCTTACTAGCCCAGCTTGGGCGGCTTCTCCTGCGCGAGGATCGTGACTTTCATACCATTCAGATGATCGAAGCGGCCTTCCGCCAAGTCGGACAGCTTGACGACCCCACGGCGCGCGTACACGTTCTTGTGGCTGCTGCTCGCTATCTTGCCGCCCACGCTCCTACCCTCCGCGCACAAGGGCAGACCTATCAAATCGCCCAACGGCTGCACCAAGGCGACCGGCTCTTTGAGGAAGACTAACTCTCAGAGGAAGACAGAGAGTTAGTCTTCCTCACACCTGCATGTAACCCCTGAACCAAAAACTCATTTCCACACGCACACAACGCTGATGCGATAGGTTCTGTAAGAACCTATCGCATCAGCGTTGTCATTTTGAGTAATGGCACTGCTACTTTTGTCGCATTACTGCCATTTTGGCATTGTCATTCTTGGCAACCTCTGTGCGGGCCTCTGGAAAAATGTCATAGTCGAAGTGAGTACTTACTGGAAAAGAGTTGCCAACATTCGACCGATTTATTCCAGATCATGATCACCTACACTGGCACCAGGCAGATACCAGTACTCTTAGATGGATGCACGTGATCATGTACAAGGCCCGACTCTCCGTAAAACTATTGCTGGCACTTCTCTTCACGGTATTAGCCTGGATGCCTCGCACCACGATGGCAGCTCCCACGGTGCAAGATATAGAAGTACAAGATATAGAGGCACAGGATATAGAGACGACCAACGAACGTGTACGCCTGATGGTCAAACGCGATCCTGCGGCCCAGATTTCAGTGCTCTCTGAATCATCTGCCGCCCAAAGCACCCTGTCTCAAGTAGGTTGGGAAGTGATTGAGGTTGATGCGAACAGCGCCGCGCAGGTGATGGCAGAGTTGCAAACCAACCAGGCTGTGGCAGAGGTCACACCCGATTACCCGCTGGAACTGGCATGGAAACCTGATGACCCTGGATTTATCGAAGGGACCCAGTGGTCACTAGACAAAATCGGAGCAGACATTGCCTGGGAATTCTCGGCAGGCCAGGCGATCACAGTCGCCGTTATCGACTCCGGTATTGATGCCAACCATCCTGACCTGGCAGGACGAATCGTCACAGGTCATAATTTCTTTGATCATAGCACTGATGTCACCGACATTTGCGGGCACGGAACTCATGTTGCAGGCATTATTGCCGGAGCAGCCAACAACACCTTAGGCATGGCAGGCGTAGCCCACCAAGCCGTGATTATGCCTCTCAAGGTAATTGGCAATGACTGCCTGGGCAACTATAGCCGCTTAATGGAAGCCATTATTTATGCCGTTGACAAGGGAGTTCGGATTCTTTCAATTACCTCCGGTGGTGGCTTCGATCACAACGGTCTCCATGACGCGATCAAATATGCTCAGAGTAAGGGCGTTCTTGTTGTGGTCGCAGCAGGTAACCGCGGCAATGATCTCCCCTTCTATCCGGGCAGTTTTAGCGAATCATTTACCATTGCTGGCACAGACCAGGATGATAACAAATACAGCAACTCGAATTTTGGGAAACAAATTGACCTCTCAGCCCCAGCCGTTGGAATCTATAGCACCTATTACACTGCCAACGATGGCTCAACCTACGCCTACATGACTGGTACCTCAATGGCGGCTCCTCATGTAGCAGCAGTGGCAGCACTCATCCTGGCGATTGATCCAAAACTGCCCTTGGCCGAACTGGAAAATGCCCTGATTAGCTCTGCCACTGACCTGGGCGAAGCTGGCTGGGACGCAATTTTCGGGTGGGGTCGTCTAACAGCATGGCGCGCGGTAGCTGCCGTATCACCCGCGGCGGGCAATGTGCGTCTGGGTCACTATCGAATCCCAAACCTTGATTCCTTTAATAGTATCAATATCACCACGACTCCCGATGCCAACAAGATTCAATTTGACTGGAGCTTGAACGAATTCGCATCCGATCAAACTGTCGTCATTTACCGCACAACGGTACCTGCCTTTGACGCAGCAGCAGACATCGCAGAAATTGCCACAGCCGCCACAGGCTCATACATCGACACCGACATTGTAGCTGGCCGGAACTACTTCTACTGGTTTGTCCTGGCCGACAACGATGTGGAGATGGCGGTTACTGAAGTGTTCAGCATCGAAGCCGCTCTGACCCATCAAACCCCAGGCCAAGGCTCCGTCGCGCTCTACATACCCATCTTACAGCGGTAAAACTTGCAGAGATAAAATTCGCCCTTTGTACGCATAGAAACAGAAAACGGATCAGTCACCCAAATCGGAGTGCTGATCCGTTTTTGTTTGCCCAAGAAGCAAGAAGATACCGGCCTACTGCTCATTCCCCTTTCTTGAAGCCGGGAACCCTCTGGGTGGCTTCAAGGAAGGTTTCTGCGGAATCACCGGGACGACTCTTCAATTCAGAACTCAGATAGCACTAGATGCAGCCCGTTCCAAGCCAAAAATTGCTGTAGTCGCCAACAGATTCTTAAAACGATGTATCTCGATCCGTCTACCCTTATCCAAGTAGACCTCGTCGCGAATGTTGACATCGATCTCTCGGCAAAATAAGGCAAAGTCGGTCACAGTGAAGGCTTGCCACCGGGGCACCGCGTACCATGCCTGGGGCAAATCTACAGCTTGTGGGATGCGTCCCGTCAAGAGTAGCTCCAATCGGCAGCGCCAGTGTCCCCAGTTGGGCAGGCTGACAATTGCACTCGTGCCCACACGCAACATCTCCTTGATCACCATGGCTGGGTTATCCAAGAAGGGCAGCGTTTGGCTCAACACCACATAATCCATGCTGTTCGTTGGATAGTCGGCCAAGCCTTCTTGGAGGTTCCCTTGGCGCACACTCAGCCCACGCCGGACGCAAGTAAGCACCCCTGCCTCGCTCAGTTCAATTCCACGCCCGCGCACCTTCTTATGCTGGATGAGATACTCCAACAATTCACCATTGCCACACCCCAAATCCAACACCTTCGTCCCCGCTGGAATCAAGTCGGCAATGACTTGTAGGTCAGGTCGCAACCCTGTCATGGCAGGCATAGCAGCTGAAGAATTTAGCTGAGGTGCGCCGGCAGCAGCAATCCTCGCCGTTGGCGCGCCATCCATTGAAGTTGGCGTCACACTCTCACCTGTTCTACTGTAGAGGGCAGCGTATTTTCGATCTCGACCGGCGGTAGCATCACCTGTTCCTCGCGCGCCAAGCGGTCGAGGAAGCTGCCAAGTAGGTTGGTCATGGTATCCACCTCTAACAAAAAGGCATCATGACCCCAAGTGCTTTGGATATCCAAATAAGAGACATCCGCACCAACCGCAGTCAAAGCACTGACAACCTCCTTGCTATGGTAGCTTGGATAGAGCCAGTCGCTTGTGAAACTCACGACCAGAAACTTAATATGTTCTGAATTGGCAAAGGCAGCAGCCAGCGAACCAGTCTGGCGGCTTAGATCAAAGTAATCCATTGCCTTGGTTACATAGAGATAGCTGTTGGCGTCAAAGCGGCGCGTGAAATTGTTACCGTTATACTTGAGATAGCTTTCAATCTCGAACTCTGTCTCAAATTCATAGCCATACCGTTCCAAGCTTCGCAGCCTGCGCCCAAACTTCTTCTGCATCGACTCTTCGCTCAGATAGGTAATATGCCCCACCATGCGCGCCACTGCCAACCCCGCGTCAGGCTTCTTGCCCAACTCATAATAATCGCCGTTAGCCCATGCCGGGTCGGCATAAATGGCCTGGCGACCTACCTCACTAAAGGCAATGAGCATAGGACTGTGGTGGGCTGTGGTCGCCAGGGGAATTGCCGACTTGAGCCGGGTCGGGTGATTCGCCGCCCATTCCAAGACTTGCATTCCCCCCATTGAACCACCTGCCACACAGAGAAGTTGGTCAATGCCCAGATGATCGATAAGTTTCACCTGGGCATGAACCATATCGCTAATCGTAACAACGGGGAAGCTCAAACCATATGGCTTCCCCGTCGCTGGATTAATGCTTGATGGCCCGGTAGAGCCATAACAAGAACCGATGACATTGCTGCAAATGACAAAGAAGCGATCGGTATCAAAGGCCTTACCTGGGCCGATAGTCTCGTCCCACCAGCCGGGCTTGTGATCATCCAGGCTATGATACCCTGCCGCGTGTGCGCTACCACTTAGAGCGTGGACAATGAGAATCGCATTGTTGCGCGCTTCATTCAGCCGTCCATAGGTTTCATAAGCGATGGTCACAGGCCCCAGTGTTGCCCCGCTCTCCAGACGCATGGGTTCGTCTATAGCAAAGGTAAAAAACTGCGTCTGGACGACACCTACCGATTGTTCGAGCGATCGTTCGTTCGTCATAACAAAATGCCCTTTTCTGTGCACATTGGCACAGCGTTACTTCGTCGCTGCATTCAACGCTTGATCCAGATCCCACAAAATGTCATCAATATCCTCAAGACCGACACTCAGCCGCACAAAGTCGGGCGATACCCCAGCCGTAGCCATTTCATCTGGGTTCAACTGGCTGTGCGTCGTGCTGGCAGGATGGATTGCCAAACTCTTGGCGTCACCGACATTTGCCAAGTGGCTAAAGAGCTTAAGATTATTGATAAACTTCTGACCAGCCTCAATTCCGCCCTTAATGCCAAAGCCGAGAATCGCGCCAGCACCCTTGGGCAGATATTTCTTGGCGCGGTCGTGGTCCGGGTGGCTGGACAAACTCGGATACTTGACCCAGCTTACGTCCTTGTGCTTGTCAAGGAATTTGACCACTGCCTCGGTATTCTCCACATGCCGCTCCATACGCAGGCTCAACGTCTCAACTCCTTGAATCGTAACCCATGAGTTGAAGGGAGCCTGGCAAGCGCCCACATCTCGCAAAATCTGGACACGCGCCTTAATGGCGAAAGCAGGCAGTGGCAGATCCGCATAGACCAAACCATGATAGCTGGGATCTGGTTCGGTGAAGTTCGCAAAACGCCCACTGCGCCAATCGAAGTTGTTGCCATCCACGATGATACCGCCGATGGTCGTGCCATGCCCACTAATGAACTTTGTCGTGCTATGCACCACAATATTTGCGCCCCACTCAATCGGGCGGCATAGATACGGTGACGCAAAGGTGTTGTCGATCATCACTGGAATGTTGTTCGCCTGCGCAATCGCGACGACCTCCGCAAAGGGGAAGACCGAAATATCCGGGTTTCCCAATGTCTCGCCGTAGATCAGTTTCGTATTCGGGCGAATTGCCTCTTCAAAATTCGATGGAACAGAGGGATCGACAAAGGTCACTTCAATCCCCATACGTGCCAATGTATAGTGGAATTGATTGAATGTGCCACCATAAAGACGGCTAGAGCTGACTATGTGATCGCCTGCGGCACAGATGGTCATAATCGCCATCATCTGTGCTGCGTGACCACTGCTCGCGGCCACAGCAGCCACCCCACCTTCCAAATTTGCCACCCGCTGCTCCAACACATCGGTGGTTGGATTCATAATCCGTGTATAGATGTTGCCCAGTTCCTGCAACGCAAAGAGGTTGGCTGCATGTTCTGTGTCTCGGAACTGATAGGCGGTTGTTTGATAAATGGGGACGGCGCGGCTGCCCGTAGCCGGATCAGGAGATTGACCTGCATGAAGCTGGCGCGTGGCAAAGCCGAAGGAGCGTTCACTACTCATCTCTTCTCTTTTCCTCTCTGAAAAAGAATTACAAAAAACCTCTCATCAAGTGATGAGAGGGCTGGCGCTTTGCTATCGATTCTACATAGTGGGGGCAACTATTCTTCCTGCCACTCAGTAGAAAGGTCGCTACACCTTCTCTCATCTTCCAGAACTGGTCTGCCGGAATTGGCACCCTGGCGCGATGTGCGGCGTCCTTGCCGCGCCACTGCCGGGTTGCCGAGGTTTCAACGGGCCGGTCCCTCCACCTCTCTGGATAAGAGCAAAATCATTAGTTGTGGACAGATGATAGTACAGGCTCTCGCGCTTGTCAAACCTGTCTCTAGGAAAGGGGTGTATCTTGACATGACAGAACAAACGTGCTCAAATTAAGTATG